>CAZNXR010000251.1:0-3458 GCA_964576815.1 uncultured Caulobacterales bacterium
CGCAATTGGCGCGGTTGCAGTAGGCCTCGTCATTGAGGTCCGCGCAGCGCACGCACTCGGCGTTCGCAAATCTATGATGGCGCGGCACGACGGCGACAAAGCGTTCATCAAAAAGCGGAATGCCGTGAAAGCGGGTGTCGAGCCCTTCCGGCAACGCGAACAGCGCGACTTCTAGTTTGCCTTCGGCGAGCCTTTCAACCAACGCTTGGGCGCCGACATCGGCGACGCTGATGTCGATCTCCGGATGCTCCGCGCAGAACCGCGCCAGGAACGATCCGACGACGGCGGGGCCGATCGTGCACATGGCGCCGATTTCGAGCCGGCCGCGATCGAGCTTGCCGAAGGACTTCGCCTCGTTCTTGGCGGTCGCCGCCTGACGATAAATGCTCTCGAAATAGGGCAGCATCATTCGCCCGAGTTCGGAAAGATGCGTGTTCTGCCGCTCACGATGAAAAAGCGGTCCGCCAAATTCGGCTTCAAGCCCCTGAATGGCGCGGGTCAAGGCGGGCTGGGTGACGTTCGATTTTTCCGCCGCGCGCGTAAAGTTCAATGTCTCGGCGAGCGCGAGAAAGTATCGGATCTGCTGCATCTCCACGGCGCGATCTCCTTCCGGTTCGCCATCTACGCGGACGCGTCCAGCATCGCCGAATCGAGCGCGATTGTCATTCCCTGGCGGGCAAAGAAGGCGCCCTCCCGAAGGCGGGCCGCTTCTGCATCGAGGAGACGCAATTGGGCGTCTGTTCGGCTCGAGTCGTGGTGGAAGAGCGCCGTCTTTTCGACTGCCGCCGCCGCCGCGGCGGCGATCGCGTCCCGATAGGAGGAATGCCCCCAGCCCCGCCGAAGATCAGCCTCCTGCGGCGTCCACATCGCGTCGACAATGAAGAGGTTGGCTGCGCGCGCGAAGCCGGAAATCTTGTCGATGTCGGCTTCGCTGCGAAATTCTGCATCGCTCGCGTAGACCGCGCGCGCGCCGCCATGCGCAACCGCGATCGCGCAGGACCCGCCGGGGTGATTCTGAATCGAAGTCGAAATTTCGAAGACCCCTTCGATCCGCCAGGCATCGCCGGGAGTGAAGGCGCGAATCTCGACGCGTTTCGGCGCGGCATGGAGCGCAACGGGCGCGTAGGGCGGAGCGAAGAAGGATCGCAGAGCCGAATCGGGATCAACGCCCGGAAACCGGGGCGCCCAGATGCGCAACCGCCCGCCCGGAATCCATAAGGGCGCGAAGAACGAGAGCCCGATCAAATGATCGGCGTGATAGTGGCTGAGGATGAGGTCGTACTCGCTGCCGTCGTCGGCCTTCGGCTTGAAGTTTTTGAGACCGCTTCCGGCATCGATGAACACGCGCCGGTCATCCGCCGCGATTTCGATCGACGGCGTGTCGCCGCCATACTCGGCGAAGTCGGCGCCCGGCGCCGGAGCGCTGCCCCTGACGCCGTGAAAAAGGACATTCATGGCGGCGCTGTCGGCGGCCATCTTTATTCCGCGGCTAGAAGAACGGGCGCCGGCAAGGAGCGATCGCGCAGAGGCGCGTCGCCGCTAATAAGCCGCGCGCCGCGCTCCAGCGTGAAGTACGACCAAAGCCAGTCGAGCGTGACGAGGATTCGGTTCCTGAAGCCGATCAGGAACCAGACATGCGCCGCCGACCAGAAGACCCATGCCGGGAAGCCGGTCAGCCGGAAGCGGCCAAATTCAACGACGGCGGCGTGGCGCCCGATCGTCGCCAGCGCGCCGTAGTCGCGATATTGGAAGGCTCCGGAGTCGCTCCCGCCATTGATCCGATCCCGGATCAGTCGCCCGACATAGGCGCCCATCTGCTTGGCGGCTGGCGCAAGGCTTGGCGTCGGCCTTCCATCCATGTCAAAGGCAAGCGCCGTATCGCCGATGACGAAGACATTGCGCGCCTCATCGATCGAAAGCTGCGCGTTGACGCGGGCGCGTCCCGCGCGATCCGCCTCGGCGCCGACCCAGGCCGCCGCTTGGGACGCCTTGACGCCGGCCGCCCAGATCGCCGTGTCGGTTGGAATGGTCTCATCGCCGATTTCAACCGCACCGTCCCGGCAACTCGTGACAGGACGGCCGAGCCGCACCTCGACGCCGCGACGCTCTAGCGCGCGTTTGACATAGGCGGACGACTTCTTGGAGAAGCCGGGAAGGAGGCGTGGGCCAGCTTCGACAAGTATGACCTTGGGGTCGATGCAGCGCGTGCGCCGGAAGTCGCAAGCGAGCGCGCGGCCCGCAAGCTCCGCGATGGCGCCGGCGAGTTCGACGCCTGTCGGCCCGCCGCCGATGATGACAAAGGTCAGCGCGCGGTCGCGCGCGGGGCCAAGCGCCGCGGCTTCGGCGCGTTCAAAAGCGAGAAGGATTTTCTGCCGGATGACATCTGCGTCATCGAGCGTCTTCAGTCCTGGCGCATGCGCTTCCCACGCGGCGTTCCCAAAATAATCGTGTCGCGCGCCCGTCGCGAGGACGAGGTAATCGAAGGCGATCGCGCGGTCGCGAAGGATCACCTCGTTGGCGTCGCGATCGACATTGATGACTTCATCGAGAACGATCTCGACATTCTTCTGCCGGCGCACGATCGAGCGCACTGGATTGGCGACCTGACTTGACGTAAGCGCCGCCGTCGCAACCTGATAGAGAAGCGGCTGAAACAGATGATGATTGCGCTTGTCGATGACGATCACTTCGGCGTCGGATTTGGCGAGCGCCTTGGCGGCGGAAAGACCTCCGAACCCCCCGCCCACAATGACGACGCGCGGAGGCCGGGGCGGCGACATTGAAGCGGGCGCGGTCATTTCGGGGCTCCCGCCGTGAGATCCGCCGCAAAAAAGCCTGCGAGACGATCGCGAAGAACGCCGGCTTCGCGCCGGCGAAGGAACAGCAGAACCAGCGCGCTGACCCAGACCGCGCAAGCCGTATAGAAGAGCGCGCCGCCATCGCCGGCGACATTGACGCCGAGCGGCGTGAACATGTGGAAGCTGACGGCGCCGCTCATGATCGCGAAACCGAGCACGGCGCCGAGCGGTTGCAAGTAGCGACGGCGGCGGAAGAACACGCCGGTGAGCAAGAGAAGCGAGGCGACGAGTTCCGCGCTGCCGATAACGTACTGGCTGAAGAGCCCGGTATGGTCAAAGAGTCCGGGCAGTCCGAGGCCGCCCGCCCACTGATCAAGGTCGCCAAAGATCACTTGAGTCTTCGGCGCGTCGGTGAATTTGAAGCGAAGCGAATCCAGGAACACGCCCGACATGAAGAGGGCGACGCCATGCGCCGCCCACTGACGCGATCTCGGGACGAGCGATGGGCTGGATCTGGTCGGCCATCCGTATTCGGCGGCGTTCGGAGCGGCTTTCATGGGTCTCTCCTTCATGGTGGCGCCGTCAATGTGCCGAATTTCAGCGCCCGCCCGAAATGCTTGTTCGGCATTGTGTCGATGAGGAGCGGCTTGCGCTCTTTCC
>CAZNXR010000251.1:3468-3790 GCA_964576815.1 uncultured Caulobacterales bacterium
ACGCCAGTATCGCCAGATCGACCGGCGCCGGCGCTCCGTCAACCGCAGCGCCCATGCGACGGCGCAGGACCGGCGGCTCAAATCCCTGTGCTGCAGCTCGGCGGAGAACCTCGCCGGTGGCGATGACGAGAGCGGTTTCCACCTTAGCGTGCTTTTCAAGTTTCGCGGCGAGGTTGACGGCGTCGCCGATGACGGTGAATTCCTTCCGCCGCGGGGAGCCGATGTTGCCGACGATGACCTCGCCGTGGTTGAGGCCGATGCCGTTGCGCAGTTCGGCGCGGCCTTCGGCCTTCCATTTGACGTTGAGCGCTTCGAGGCTCTG
>CAZNXR010000251.1:3800-4113 GCA_964576815.1 uncultured Caulobacterales bacterium
ACTCAAGCCGATCTTCATGGCCGACCGCGCCGTAAACGATCTCGCCGGCCGTCAGCGCGACACAGACATCGACAGGCGCGAGCTTCGCGGCGGCGCGCTCGTTGCGCCAAATCGCAGCCGCCTCGGCGATCGCCATCGCGGTTCGGGCGGCGTCCGCGCATTCGGTTCCGGTCTCTATCGCCGCGCCGAAGCTGACGAGGATGCCGTCGCCGAGAAACTTATCGACCGAACCGCCGCCTGTCTCGATAATAGGTACAAAGCGGCGCTGATAATCCTGCAGGAGCGCGATCACGTCCTTGGCGGGCAGACCGTT
>CAZNXR010000252.1:0-1452 GCA_964576815.1 uncultured Caulobacterales bacterium
ATGCGCGTCGATGAATACGGCCTGACGCCGGCGCGCCTCGTCGGCCTCGCCATGAACGGCCTCGCCTTCGCTTATAGCATTGTGCTGATCGCCGGGCTCCTCACCGAGCTCAACTGGAAGGGCAAGCGCTGGATGCCGCCGGTCGCGGGTCTCAACACCGGCATGGCCGCGCTTTGGGTCATGGTGATGCTGGCGCTGTCATCGCCGCTGCTCTCAAGCTGGGCGATCAGTGCGCGCAGCCAGGAGCGCGTGCTGCTCACCGGCAAGGTCGCGGCGAAGGACTTTGATTTCGGCTATCTGAAATTTCGCCTCGGCAAGCCCGGCGAAGCGGCGCTGGGGCGCATCGAAGCCGCTGCGTCGGGGCGCGCTGATGAGGCCGACATCCGCAACGGCATCACGCGCGCCAGGGCTGCGCTCAGCTATTGGGAATACCAGAACCCGGATCTTGTGCAGCCGCAGCCGGAGGCCGATGCGGCAGATGAAGCGTTAGTGCCGCCGTTGGATGACGCCGCGCCGACGGGACCGATGGACCTTGAGTTCAATCCAGCGGGAGCGACGCCGGAGTGATCGGCCGCGCCAGCGACCCTAAGCCGGCTCCACAATCTTTTCTTTCTCGCGGTCCTTCTTTTTTTCTTTGCCCTTGGCGGGCTTTTCCGTTTCCGCCGTTTCAGCGCTGTCGAGCTTCAACTTTTCCTCGCGCCGTTTAATCTTGCGGTTCGGCCCGTGGTAATCCTCAACGCCTTCGACAATCGCGAAACAGGCGAGCCTCACCGACAGGGGGATATCGACCTTGTCGCCGTCGCGCTCGCCTTTTTCGTAGTACTGGATCATGCGGCGTTTCAGGCCGAGCGCGTGCGCGGCCTCCTTTTGCGAGAGCTTCAGGCTCTTTCGCCACTTCCGGAAATCAGAAGGTTCCACGGCGCACCTTTTGCGTCACGCCCCCAATGGCGCTCGAAGTGCGTATAGGGGCGAGTTGTAACAGGTGTTTGACAGAAAACTAAAAAAACGCCGCCAGGGTCTTCTTTTGTCAGGGATTTGTTCCTAGGTTCTGTCTGCCGGCTTGCCGGCTATGGCGATAAACGGCCCGTGCAATAAGCGGTTCGGACCCGGGGGCGGTACCCGGCGGCTCCACCACAGGCCCTGGACGACAGGGGTCTGCGGCGGGGCCGAAATAGGCTCGACGGACGTGTAAAGACGACGCTTTCACCCGGATGGTCTCCGTTATTGGACCAAAAACGATAGTTGCCAACGACAACTACTCGGACGAGTTCGCTCTCGCTGCGTAAGCGGCTGAGCTAGCTCACGCCTTCAAGTCCTGATCCCTATCCAGGGTCAGGCGGGGCCCCCCGGCGCCTGGCAACAGAAGCCGGGGACTATTTTCATCAAATCGCCGGGGTTTTTCAGTTTGTGCGGCCGCAGCCGCACGGGAGCGCCTGGCAACAGAAGCCGGGG
>CAZNXR010000252.1:1552-4100 GCA_964576815.1 uncultured Caulobacterales bacterium
TTTTCAGTTTGTGCGGCCGCAGCCGCACGGGAGCGCCTGGCAACAGAAGCCGGGGACTATTTTCATCAAATCGCCGGGGTTTTTCAGTTTGTGCGGCCGCAGCCGCACGGGAGCGCCTGGCAACAGAAGCCGGGGTCATTCCTCGTGCATCATTGGCCGACGCTTTTGGAGCGCCAGAAGGCGCCCGCGCCCCGTGATCGGCTTGCCTTCGCACTGCGTACCCGTGCTAACAATTGCCGGGGCTGGAACTTCCGACGCGTGAGGGCTGCTTGAGCGACGTCGAAATCGATTACGACTATCTGACGCAGAACGCCTTGAAACAGGTCGTCAAGGACGTCCTGAAAATGACCGAGGAGCTCGGCGAGGCGCCGGGCGACCATCATTTCTACGTCGAATTCGAAACGCAGGCGGAGGGCGTCTCCATCCCCGACCATCTGCTCGCGCAATATCCCCAGCGCATGACGATCGTCCTGCAACACCAGTTCGACGGGCTCGAAGTGCTCGAAGACGCATTCTCGGTGACGCTGTGGTTCAAGAACGTGCAGTCGCGCCTGACGGTGCCGTTCGACGCGGTGACGAGTTTCGCCGATCCATCCGTGCAGTTCGGCCTGCGCTTCGACGGGGCCGCGCCCGCGCGCCCGCCGGCGACGGCGACGCCGATCTCGCCGGCTGTCGCCGCGGCAAAGGCGGAGCGCGCTGCGGCGGCGAGCGAAGGCGCCGCAGTCGTCAGCCTCGACGCGTTCCGGAAGAAGTAGGCGCTACTGAATGCGGTCGCGAGGCTCGTCGGCGCCGCGGTCCGCGGGCTGCGCTTCGATCTGCAACAGAACCTGATGATCGCTCGCCCCCGCCGCTTCGAGGAGCGCTTTCGGCAGCGATTTTCCAGTCGCTGCGCCGAGCGCTTTCAACAATTCCGTCTGCCGCACGAGATTGCCGGAACCGGTTGAAAGCTTCTTCATCGCTTCCTGATAGGCGACGTCGAGTTGTCCGAGCCGCACGCCGATCGATTGCATGTCGACGGCGAACCCGGCGAACTTGTCATAGAGCGCCCCGGCGCGCGCCGCGATGTCTTCCGCGTTCTGGTGCTGGCGTTCGATGCGCCACATCGCAGCGACGGTTTTCAACTGGGTCGTTAACGTCGTCGGCGTCGCTATCGCGACCTTGTTGTCGAGAGCGTCGAGCGTCAACGTCTCATCCGCCTTCAGCGCGACGCCGAGCGCCGCCTCGATCGGCACGAACATGATGACGAAATCGAGCCGGGTGCCGACGCGCGCCTGATATTCCTTCGATGCAAGGCTCTTCATATGGTTGCGCAACGACCGCGCGTGCGCGGCGCGCCGCTGCGCGCGCGCTTCCTCGGAGGTCTCATTCACGAAGGCCTCGAAATCGACGAGCGACACTTTCGAGTCGATGATGAGCCGCTCGCCGGTCGGCAGATTGACGATGTAGTCGGTGCGTGCGCGGCCGTCCTCGCCGGTGAAATTTTCCTGCCGCGAATATTCGACGCCCTCGCGCAAGCCGAGGCGCGAAAGGATCGTATCGACGATCATTTCGCCCCATGCTCCTTGCATCTGCACGTCGCCTTTCAGCGCGCGTGTCAAGTTCTCCGCTTCTTTGGAAACCGTCGCCGATTGCTGGGCGAGCTGTTCGATCTGCTGCTTCAGCGAGCCGTGCTGCTTTGACGTCTCGACATGCGCGTCGCCGAGCGAGCGTTTGAAGTCGTCGATGTCTTTTTTCAGCGGGGTCAGCAGCGCGTCGATCTGCTCCTTGTTCTGCGCCTTGAACGTCTCGCTATGAGACTTCATCAGCTTGCCGGCGTCCTCGTTGAACGCGAGCCGCATTTCTTCTTTCGCCTGCTTAAGGCCCGCGATCTCGCGTTCAAAGCCGCGCGCTTCCGCCTGCACTGTCGCAAGCGAGCGGTCGAGGCCGTCGCGTTCGGCGCGCAGGGTCTCCGCCTCCGCAGACAGCCGGTCGATAGTGCCGGCGAGCGCTGCGCCGCGCGCCTCGGCCGCCGATAGCGCGGCGACGCGGGCCTCCTGTTCGCGCGACAGCCGGCCGAGCTCAGCCTTCAGCGCCTGTGCTTCCTTGAAATGGCGTTCCCCGGCGCGCGCCCGTTCCTGCGCCCCCGCAAGGCGCCACGCGGCGACAGCAAGCAGCAGGAGCAGCACGGCGCCGGCGAGCGCCAGCCAGAAAACCGGGTCCGAAAGCAAAACGGTCAACGTCCTCTCCGGCGTGAACAAATGATGAACATGTCACCGCGTCGGGGCGCCAAGTCAACCCCCGGCGCTCACGGCTCGAAAATGTCCTCGATGCGCTTGCCGAAAAGCTTCGCCAGCGTGAAGGCGAGCGGCAGGCTTGGGTCGTATTTGCCGCTTTCGAGCGCCTGTATCGTCTGGCGCGAGACATGCGCGAGCTCGGCGAGCCGCGCCTGGCTCCAGCCCTTTTCGGCGCGCAGTTCGCGCAAGGAGTTCTTCATCGGTAGGCGCGGCCCATCAGTATGCGGATGATCCCATAGACCGTCGAGAACGCCGGCGCGACGAAGACGATCGGC
>CAZNXR010000253.1:0-4077 GCA_964576815.1 uncultured Caulobacterales bacterium
TCACCTGCGGCTCGATCCGTGGGCGGAGCACCTTGACCGCGACCTGACGCCCGTCCTTCAGCGTCGCGCGGTGGACCTGCGCGATCGAAGCGGCGGCGATCGGCTCGGAAAAGTCCGTGAACAGATCGGCAAGCGGCTTGGCGAAGGCGCGCTCGATCTCGGCGACCGCCTCGGCGCGCGAAAAGGCGGGCATCCGGTCCTGCAGCCGGCCGAGATCGCGCGCCATGTCGAAGCCGATGATGTCGGGCCGCGTCGCCATGAACTGGCCGAGCTTGACATAGGCGGGGCTCATTTTCTCGAACGCGCTGGCGAGGCGCTCGCCGGGGCGCAAACGCCGTCCGTCCGGCGCCTTGGTGCGCGCGCCCGTACGCGTCAGGGCGCCGATGACGCGCACCGGCGCCGGCAGGTGATGCGCCGCCTCGGCGGGGATCAGCGCATCATGGCGCGACAGGCGCGCGGCGGCGGCGATGAGGCGAAGATAATCTTCCGCGGCGCTGAGCATCGCCGTCAGATCCGCCGGCCCGAATGGACGGCGACGATGCCCGCCGAGAGATTTTCAAAGCCCGCGCGCTGGAAGCCCGCGTCGCGGATCATCGCGGCGAAGCGTTCCTGCTTCGGAAACCGGCGGATCGACTCGACGAGATACTGATAGCTCTCGCGGTCGCCCGCGACCCTCTCGCCGAGCCAGGGAATAACGTTGAAGGAATAGGCGTCATAGAGCTTTTGCAGGCCCTCGGTCGCGAGATGCGAAAACTCGAGGCACTGGAAGCGTCCGCCGGTTTTCAGGACGCGGCGCGCCTCAGTGAGCGCGCGGTCGATGCGCGTGACGTTCCTGATGCCGAAGGCGATTGTGTAGGCGTCCACGGATTGGTCCGGGAACGGAAGATTCTCGGCGTCGCCGCAGACGCGGGAAAGCCGGGCGGCGCCCGCTTCTCCCTCATCGCGCGCGCACCCGGCGGTCAGCATGTCCTGATTGATGTCGCAGATGATCGCTTCGGCCGGCGCCATGCGGGCGCTGCGCGGACGGGCGCCGGCGCGCGCCAGAAAGGCGCGCGCGATGTCGCCGGTGCCGCCCGCGACATCGAGCAGGCGCTCGCCCGGCTGCGGGTTGAGGCGGTCGATGAAGACGGACTTCCACACGCGGTGAACGCCGGCCGACATCAGGTCGTTCATCAGGTCGTAGCGGCCTGCGACGTTTGAAAAGACGCCTTTGACGAGACGCGCCTTGTCGTCCGCATCGACATCCTTGAATCCGAAGGAAGCGCGCTCCCCCTCCCGTTCCGGCCTGATCCGCTCCGTCATGGTCTCCGCTTACGCCGCGCGCCGGCAGCGGAGAAGCGCCTTGACGCCGCAGCAACGGTTTGAGAGGGTCAAGTCCCTGATATCAGGCGCCTATTGGCTTCATGGCGGGGCGGGCCGAAAACCATCGACCGGGGGGCGGGAGCGCGCATGATTAAGTCGGAACTGGTGCAGAAGCTCGCGGACGAAAATCCGAACCTTCTGCACCGTGAGGTCGAGCGGCTGGTGTCGGTCGTGTTCGACGAGATCGCCGGGGCCTTGCAGCGCGGGGACCGGGTGGAGCTGCGCGGCTTCGGCGCCTTTTCGGTCAAGCACCGGCCTTCGCGCGTCGGGCGCAATCCGCGCACCGGCGAGCCGGTGCCGATCAACGAGAAATTCTCGCCCTTCTTCAAGCCGGGCAAGGAGCTGCGGGATCGGCTGAACGGCGGGCCAAAGCCCTCTGCGAAGAAGCCCAAGGTCAAATAATGACGGCGCCGCTCCCATGAAGAAGGTCGTGCGCTGGCTGGTGACCGTTCCTGCCGGCTTGCTGCTCGTCATCTTCCTCGTCGCCAATCGCGCGCCGGTCGCCTTGAGCCTTGATCCGCTATCGATCGCCGCGCCGGCGCTCGCCACCCCTGCCTTGCCGCTCTGGATCTGGCTGACGCTGTTTCTTTTCGCGGGCGTCGGGCTCG
Organism: uncultured Caulobacterales bacterium; assembly: GCA_964576815.1. Lineage (GTDB taxonomy): Bacteria > Pseudomonadota > Alphaproteobacteria > Caulobacterales > Parvularculaceae > Amphiplicatus. The sequence continues at coordinate 1,971 of CAZNXR010000253.1, forward strand.
GCGCCGGCGCCATGTGGGTCTCGGATCACGAACTGCGCGTCCGGGCGAAGGCCGACCGGCGGGAATTGGCCTCGCTGAAGAAGTCCGCCGCCGTCGTGGCGGCGCCCGATCCGTCCGCCGGGGCAGTCGAAGGAGCGTGATGGCGCCGCCGCTTGTCAAAATATGCGGCCTGCGCGACGCCGAAACGGCGCTCGCCGCGGCGCGCGCCGGCGCTGATTTCATCGGCTTCGTGTTCGTCGCCAAAAGTCCCCGCTTTCTTGAGCCTGATCTCGCCAACGAAATCGTTCTGGAAGCGAAAGAATATTGCGAAGATGAGGGTCTTGGGGTTCCCCGCTTTACCGGGCTGTTTGTCGATGCGGGCGAGAAGCTGCTCGCCGAAACGGCGCCGTTCCTTACCCATTTCCAGTTTCACGGCCACGAAGACGCCGAGCGCATCGCCGACATGCGGGCCGAATTCGGCGTCGAAGTGATCAAGGCGGTCGGTGTCGGCGTGGAGGCGGATTTCGCAGGCGTCGACGCGCTCGCTGCGGCGGCGGACATACTTCTCTTCGATGCGCGCCCGCCGAAGGGCGCGGCGCTACCGGGCGGCAATGGCGTCGCGTTCAATTGGTCGCTCCTCCAGCGCTACCGGGGCGAAACGCCGTTCCTCCTCGCGGGCGGGCTCAATTCCGGGACCGTTGCGGCGGCCATACGGGCGATGGGCGGCCATACCGCTTTCGCCGGCGTCGATGTTTCCTCGGGCGTCGAGACGAAGCCGGGCGCCAAAGACGCCGGCCTGATCGAAGCCTTTATCCGCGCCGCGAAAGGGTAGGGCCGGTTTAATCGCTGAAAGGCCGGGCCATATTTCCGCCGTCGTGCTATCCGCGCCGCGGCGCATTCTTGATGAGGTCATGAGTAAGCCCATGCCGACACCTGCTCACTTCGAAGCCGACATCGACCGCCTGAAGGAAATCGCGGCGGCGGGCGCGGAGCCCTACCGGCAAGCCGACCCGTTTCCGCACACGATGATCGAAAACTTCATCAAGCCGGAGATTCTGGAGGGCGTGCTCGCCGAGTGCGAGGGCGGCGGCGCCGACTGGAATCACATGAACGATCAGGACCAGAACAAGTTCGCGACGACGCGGACTGCGCGCATGGGCCCGAAGACGCGTGCGCTGATCCAGTTCCTCAACGGTCAGGAGATGATGGAGTTCCTCGAAAAGCTGACCGGCATCGAAGGGCTGATCCCCGACCCCCAACTGGCGGGCGGGGGCCTCCACGAGCTGCGGCCCGGCGGGTTTTTGCGCGTCCACGCCGACTTTAACTATCAGCGGCATCTGAAGCTCGACCGGCGGATCAACCTGCTCCTCTATCTCAACAAGGGGTGGGACGAGGCCTGGGGCGGCAATCTCGAACTCTGGGACGAGAACACCACGGCCTGCGTCAAGCGCTACACGCCGGAGTTCAACCGCTGCGTCATCTTCAACACGACCGACACGTCCTTTCACGGCAACCCGCAGCCGGTGAAGCCGCCGGACGGGCGCACGCGGCGATCGATCGCGCTCTATTATTATTCGAACGGCCGGCCGGCGGAGGAAGTCTCGCCGCAGCACATGACGATCTTCCGCAAGCGGCCCGAGGAGCGCACCGCCGTCGATGCGGGCAAATCGTTCCTGCGCCAGGTGACGCCGCCGATCATTTTCGACGGCTTGCGGCGCCTTAAGGGCAAATCGCACCATTAGAGCGCTGCGGCGCCAATGAACGGACCCTTCGTGACCAAACCCAATTCCTTCCGCACCGGACCTGACTCCGAAGGGCGCTTCGGTATCTACGGCGGCCGCTTCGTCGCCGAGACGCTGACGCCGCTCGTTCTCGACCTTGCCGCCGAGTATGACCGGGCGAAGGCCGACCCGCTTTTCCACGCCGAGCTACAGTCCTACCAGACGCATTATGTGGGGCGGCCCTCGCCGCTCTATTTCGCCGAGCGGCTGACGGCGCATGTTCGCGCGTCGGCGCCGAAGGGGCGCGGCGCGAAGATTTACTTCAAGCGCGACGAGCTCAACCACACCGGCGCGCACAAGATCAACAATTGCATCGGGCAGATATTGCTGGCCCGCCGCATGGGCAA
>CAZNXR010000254.1:0-4076 GCA_964576815.1 uncultured Caulobacterales bacterium
GCGGGAATGAGCGGTCAGAGGGACGGTGCGATCCCGCAAAAATACGCATTTTCAACCAGCCAAAATACGTAGTTTCGGGCCGGACCCCGCGGAAACGCTCGGACTTTCAGAGAGGAGACGAACCCAAAAGGCGCCGATTTCAGGCGCCGCAGGGCGCCGGGCGCGGGCTGCGGTTCCGCCGCCGGCGGCGATGGCGTCCGCGCGCGCGGTTGCGCTCTACAGCAAGGCCGACAAGGATGCCCTCGCGCAGGCCCCGATCCGCGACCCGGATCCGGTTCGCCGGCCATTCGAGCAACAGCGCTTCAAGGATCGCGCAACCTGTGACGACGAGATCGGCGCGTTCGACGCCGATGCAGGGCTCGCCGGCGCGTTCCTCATAAGACATGGCGCGCAACCGCTCCGACACGGCGCGCACGTCGTCCGCAGTGAGCCACAAGCCGTCGACGCGGTCGCGCCGGTAGCGCGGCAGGCGCAGATGGACGCCGGCGATCGACGTCACCGTGCCGGAGGTGCCGAGGTAATGTCCCTGGCCCGCCCCGAAGATCGCGCTGAGGCCCTTAGGGTCGCCGATCGCTGCAATATCCGTACGCAGACGATTGACGAGGTCGTCATAGGCGGCGCGGGTCATTTCGCGTCCGCCATGACGCTCGGACAGGTTGACGACGCCGATCGGCATCGACGTCCAGGCGAGGATTTCCGGCGCGCGCGGCCGCCCGTCGCCGCTCCGCGGCCGAACCCATGAAATCTCGGTCGAGCCGCCGCCGATGTCGAAGATGAGACCGGCGGGCGATTCCGGATCGAGAAGCTCGCCGCAGCCGGCCACGGCGAGGCGCGCTTCCTCTTCCGGCGTGATGATCTCAAAGCGCAGGCCCATCTCCTGCTCGACGCGCGCGAGAAACTCAGGCCCGTTTGCGGCCGCGCGGCAGGCCTGCGTCGCGATGCAGCGTGTACGGACGACATTGCGCCGCGCGATCTTCTCCGCGCAGATGCGCAGGGCGTCGAGCGTCCGCTCCATCGCGTCTTCAGAGAGCGCGCCCGAGGCGCTGACGCCCTCGCCGAGCCGCACGATGCGCGAGAAGGCGTCGAAAATGCGAAAGCCGCGTCCCCTCGGACTCGCGATCAGGAGCCGGCAGTTATTGGTGCCGAGATCGAGCGCGGCGAATTTTTCCTGCGCCTCGATCGGCGGGCCTTCCCGACGGGGCGCGCGCGCTTCGGCCGGCGGCGCGGCTGGCGGAATTTTCGGCATTGATGAAGGCGCCGCTTCCCCTGCGCCGCCCGCGCCCGCCTTATCCTCGGCGGGGGGCGACGTTCGGCGCCGACGCCGGCGCCTTTTCGTCATGGTTTGCGTCCTCGCAAGCGGGACCGGCGGGCCGGCCCTCAATCCCCTGACGCAACCTTAGCCTCCACGACCCGGCGAGGGCAAGCCACGGAAAGGCTTAGAAAATCATATAGATGCAACAAACCTGGACGGTGGCGCGCCCGATCGCGCCATTGTCGCCGGCATACGCCGCCAGGGCGGCGACGCCGATGAAGGCTAGCAGCAGCGCGAAGAGCCGCGCGACGATGTTGGCGGTCGACATAAGCCCATTACTCCCTCGCGGCCCATGTTCTCCCTCGGGCCGGCTGCGACGGGGAGCGCCCGCCGCCGGTCTGACCTCAGGCGCTGCCTGCGCCGCTCTCTAGGTCGCGAAACTCCTTGCGAAGCGCATAGTCGCTTGACGTGACCGCGCGCTCCATGTCGGCGATGCGCGCATCGAGCGCGCGAAAACGATGACGAAGCTCCGAATAAGTCATCCGCGGCTTCGTCGAATAAGTGCGCCAGAACTTCTCCTCGGCGGGGCTGGCGTAACGCGCCGGATCAGGCTCGCCGCCCGGGATGAAGAACGCCATCGCCGCATAGATGAAGATCGGGATCGGAAAGAAGAACACTGTCAGCAGGATCGCGGCGACGCGCACGAATTTCCGCCGCCAGCCGAAATAGTCCGAGAGTCCGGCGCACACGCCCGCGATCTTGCCCTCGCGCGTGTTGCGCATCAGGCGATGGGGATTGGGTCCGGGGCCCGGCTGGCCGACATGATGGGCGTAGCGGCTGCGGTCGCGCCAGCCGTCGAAATAATCGTTCATGTGGCTGATGAAGCGCTCGACTTCCGGGTGCACCCCGTCGTCGCGCCCTTCATCTGCAAACCAGTCGTCGCGGTCGCCGGAAGGGCGTTGACGATAATCGTTGCGATGGCGCCGGCGGCGGTGTTTAGGCATGCGGGCGCTCCTGGTATTCGTCGCGCCATTTCGGCGCTTCCTTGTCGAGGATGGTCTCCAGCGCTTCGACGCGGCGTTCGAGACGCTGCGCCGTGCGCCAGAGATCCTCGACGAGGCGTTCGTCATCCGGCGTCACGGTCTTCAGCTTCCGCATCTCCGTGACGTAGTGCATGATCATCGACGGCAGGCCGATGACGACAATCGCGACGATGGCGACGACATAGGGCCAAGGTCCGTCCATGCGTTCGTTCTCCCTCTGTCAGCGCGCCGTCAGGCTTTCGGCGCCAGGCGTTCGGCCATGCGGCGCTTCAGCGCGTCGAACTCCGCGTTGACGTCGTCTTCGGCTTCAAGTTCACGGAATTCCTGCTCCAGCGATTTCGGCCGGCCCATGACATAGCTTTCCGCTTCCGCCTCGAGCTCGTCGATCTTGCGCTCGTAACGCTCATAGCGCGCCATCGCATCGTCGATGCGCCCGTCATAGACGGCGCGGTTGATCATGACGCTCCCCTCGGCGGCGGAGCGGCGGATTTCGAGGCTGCGTTGTTTGGCCTTGGCTTCCTTGAGCTTGGCCTGCAGCTTCTCGAGGTCGTCATTGGCGCGCACGAGGCTCTTGTCGATGGCGTCATGTTCCTTGGCGAAAAGCTCCGCCATTTCGAGCGCCTTGCGCTTGGCCGCGATCGCGCCCTTGGCGAGATCGTCGCGGCCCCTGGCGATCGCAAGTTCGGCCTTGGTCTCCCATTCGCGCGAGCGGAGTTCAAACTCCGCCTTGCGGCGCTCGACTTCTTTCTTGTCGGCGATCGCTCGCGCGGCGCGGCTTCTGACCTCGACCAGCGTGTCTTCCATTTCCTGGATGATGAGCCGCACGATCTTCTCGGGATCCTCGGCCTTGTCGAGCATCGCGTTGATGTTCGAATTGACGATGTCGGTCAGTCTGGTGAAAACGCCCATATCGCCCTCCCTCAGAAGATAATCGCGCCGACGACGAAACCAATGAGGAACGCGCCCCAGGCGAATCCCTCACGGCCGCGGCAGGCCCGGCGAAAGCGCGTCTCCCAGTCGAGATCGCGGTCGTCATAACGGTAGTAGCTCATCGACTTTTCTCCGTAGCAGCCCATTGGCGGGCGCGTTTTGGCCTCTGATTAACCCTCTCTTTGCGAGACCCGTGCCAACTCCGCGCCAGTTCTTTAATACATTGATTTTATTGAATAAAAATTCTCCGCATCGAATCCCGAAGGCATACGATATGGTTCTTTTCGCCATTTGTAGGCTTTTTTTGCCAGTATGAATTGGTATAGGTAGCCAATGTCCTCCCCTCAACAGCCGCCGGAGCTTATCGGGCAATCGCCGCTCTTCCTCGACGCCCTCGCCCACGCATCCGCGGCGGCGGCGCTCGACCGGCCGCTGCTTATTTGCGGCGAACGGGGGTCGGGTAAGGAACTGATCGCCGCGCGCGTCCACTTTCTCTCCCCGCGCTGGGAAGGGGCGTTCGTCAAGCTGAACTGTGCGGCGCTCGCCGAAGAGCTGCTCGACAGCGAGCTGTTCGGACATGAGGCAGGCGCCTTCACCGGCGCAACGCGCCGACACGCCGGCCGCTTTGAGCGCGCGGAGGGCGGCACGCTTTTTCTCGATGAGATCGCGTCTGCGGGCTTGCGCATTCAGGAGAAACTGCTGCGCGTCATCGAATATGGCGAATACGAACGCGTCGGCGGCGCCGAGACGCGCTACGCGGACGTGCGCATCGTCGCGGCGGCGAATATCGACCTGCCGCGCATGGCGGAAGAGGGAAAGTTTCGCGCCGATCTGCTCGACCGCCTCGCGTT
>CAZNXR010000255.1:0-4065 GCA_964576815.1 uncultured Caulobacterales bacterium
GCCGTCCGCGCAGCATGTAGCGGTCGCGACGGCTTGTTTCAGGCGCCGGGCTCCGGGTCTGCTCTCCGCCCGAGGCTCGCGAAGGACGCTGTCCCGGTGACCGGAAACCTCATGTCCGCCCGAAGCACTCTTCGAGAAAATCCGTCATCGCCTTCCATGCGCGGTCGGCGGCGCGTTTGTTGTAGACGGTTCCGAACGCCGGATCGTTCGCCAGGGGGTTCATGAAGGCGTGCATGACGCCGCCATAGGCGTGGATCTGCCAGTCGGCGCCCGCTTCGGTCAGTTCGTTCCCGAGCGCGACTACCTCCTCGGGTTTGACCATCGGGTCGTCATAGCCGTGAAAGGCGATCACCTTCGCCTTGATCTTGCGTCCCTTGGTGTTGCCCGGCGCGCCGAAGAGCCCGTGGAACGACACAGCGCCGCGAATGTCGGCGCCCGTGCGCGCAACGTCGAGCGCGCAGAGCCCGCCGAAGCAGAAGCCGATGATGGCGATGCGCGAGGCGTCAACTTCCGGCAATCCCTTCACGACCTCGATGACGTTGAGCAGCCGCTCCTGCAGCAGCGGGCGGTTCGACACGAGCGGCGTCATCAGCGCCTGGCATTCCTCATTCGACTTGCCGAGAACGCCCTTGCCGTAGAGGTCGAGCGCAAAGCCCGCATAGCCGAGCGCCGCGATCTCGCGCGCGTAATTCTCCTCGCCGGCGCTGCGGCCCGCCCAGGCATGACTGACGAGCACCGCGGGCCGCTTGCCGCTGTTCGCGCCATCGAGGGCCAACAGGCCCTCATAGGTTTTTCCGGCATGCGCGTATTCCACCGCGCGCGTCGTCACCGCCATGCGCATCTCCCATCAGACTTCGACGGGAGACTTTCGCGGGAAGAGGCGTGAAATCAAGTCCCGGCGCGGCGTTTTGCGCGGCGGCGCTGCACAAGGACGCGGCGCCAGCACGCGCGCGCGGGCGAGGGGATCGCCGTCCGGCAAAACGATCATCACGCCGCTCAATGAGTCTTCAACGATGGTCATCGGCTTACTCCAGCACTCAACGGTGACGCCCGGAACAGTGCTGGAGGATAAAGGCCGGCGAGGGGCTGAACTGTGACCTACGGCATTGTAAGGCGGTCTTCAGTTTCTCGCCCTGATGGACACGAAGACTGCGACGAGGAAAGAAACGCAGGCGACGATGAACAGCGCGGGGCTCGTGTCAGCTCCCGGCGCGCCGGACGTCGGCGTTTCAACACCAAGGACTGTGAGGTGCGCGAGAACGGCGCCGCCGATAATCGAGGCGCTGAGCAGACCGCCGAGCCGGTGAAGGCCGACAAGGAGAAGCCCCGCCGCCGCGACTTCAAGGACGCCGGTCGCGAATTTAAACCAGGGATCGATGAACGGCGCCGAAATCCCGTACTGCGCTTCGAGGTTCCGTTCGATAATGGCGAAAATCGGCACGTCGCCGGCGAATTTCATGGCGCCCATCGCCGCCATGAAGAGCCCAAGCCCTGTAGCGATCCATTTCATCGCGCCGCCTCCCCTTTTTCCGACGCTAGCAAAGTAGGAAGCGAAGCGATTGTCCAGCGCCCGCCGTCTCACGATATGTCACGTCTGCGGGCGGCGCCTATTCTTCGCTCGCCCCGATGCGGCTGATCTTCAGCGTGTTCGTCTTGCCCGGGCGGCCGAACGGATAGCCCGCGAGGATAATGATGCGGTCGCCGTCCTTCGCGGCGTGTTTCACCGCAAGAAGCTCCGCCTTCTCGTGCATTTCGTGAAACTCCGAGATGTCTTCGGTCGTTACCGGCGTCACGCCCCAGTAAAGCGACAGGCGGCGGGCGACGGCGTCGCTCGGCGTTGCGGCGAGGATGCCGCAATGGGGCCGGTCGCGGGAGAGGCGCTTCGCGGTCGATCCGGTCTTCGTATAGGCGACGGCGAGCTTGCAATCGAGCACTTCGGCGATGCGCCGGGCGGACAGCGTGATCGCGTCCGCGGTCGTATGATCGGCGCCCGGATCGTCCTGAATGATGAAGGAGGCGCATTCGGGGTCGCGCTCGGTCGCGCCGATGATGCGGTCCATGATGGCGACGGCCGACGGCGGGTGGCGCCCGACAGCGGTTTCGGCCGAGAGCATCACGGCGTCGGCGCCCTGGAAAACGGCGGTCGAAACGTCGGAGGCTTCGGCGCGGGTCGGCGCGATCGATTCAACCATCGATTCCAGCATGTGGGTCGCGACGATGACGGGCTTTCCCGCCTTGCGGCAGGCGCGCACGATGCGGCGCTGGATGTTCGGCACGTCTTCGGCGGGAAGCTCGACGCCGAGATCGCCGCGCGCGACCATCAGCGCGTCCGACGCCGCGATGATCGCGTCCAGATGGTCGACCGCCGTCGGCTTTTCGATCTTGGAGATGATCCCCGCGCGCCCGCCGATGATCGCGCGCGCCTCTTCAACGTCTTCGGGGCGCTGCACGAAGGAGAGCGCAACGTAATCGACGCCGATTTTCAGCGCGTGGTCGAGGTCGGCGCGGTCCTTCTCGGTCAGCGCCGAAATCGGCAGAGCGCGGCCCGGCAGGTTGATGCCCTTGCGGTTCGTCAGCCGCCCCGGCGTATCGGCCTTGCCGAGCACGTAATCGGACTTTCTTTCGACGATGGTGATCTGCAATTTGCCGTCATCGAGTTTCAAGATGTCGCCCGCCTGAAGTACGGTCATCACCTCCGGGTGCGGAATGGGGATGACGTCGTCCTGATCGGTGTCCTTCGCCAGCATCAGCCGGTAATGCGCGCCATATTTGAGGTCGAGCCCGTCGCCCTTGAGGACGCCAGTGCGGATCTTCGGCCCTTGCAAGTCGGCGAAGACGGCGATCGGCGTTCCCGTGTCGCGGCTGATCGCGCGGATCGCTTCCATGATGCGCGTCGTCTTCTCATGTTCGCCGTGAGAGAAGTTGAGGCGGAAGACATCGACGCCCGCCTGGTGCAGCAATGTCAGCATCGAGGGCGACGAACTCGCGGGGCCGACCGTCGCGACGATCTTGCATTGACGTTTTCTCATGATCGCCCGCTCTCCAAATGCCTGAGAATTGTCCGATTAGGCTGATCGGCGTCCGCTGAAAAGCGCTACAGTCGCCTTGCGCACGGCTTCGCGGTTAGGCACTCTTTGCGCAGGGATCGGGAGGCGGCGATGGGGCGATTTCTCGTTGCAATTATTGCATTGTCGGTGGCGGCCGGCGCGGCCGGCGCGCAACAGGAACTGCGTATCTTTCCGGGCTTTGAAAAAGTCTACAAAGATTCAAAGAAGCGGGAGACCGAGGCCCTGCGCGCCATCGCCGCGGCGGAGGCCGAGATCGCGGCCGCGGAGCAGCAGCGCCTCGAAGGCGAGCGCCAGATCGCCGACGCCGACGCTGTCATCAAATCGCAACAGCTTTCCTACCTGACGCTGACGCAGTCCTTGGGCGCCGCGCAGTCTTCGCGTGAGGCGCGACTGGAGGCCGATCTGCTCGGGGCCGCCGCGCGCGCATGGGCCGATGCCGAGGCGCAGAAAGAAAAGGGAATGAAGAGCGTCCTCGCAGCCGACGCCCTGCGCGCACGCGGCGAGCAGCGGCTCGCCGGCGCGCAAGGGCGCCTCGCCGAGGCGCGCACGGCGATCGCCCGCACGCTGCAGGACGCGCCGCCGCAGCAACTCGCCGCGCCCGCAGCCCTGACGCCGGTCGAAGCAGGCGCCCTGCCGCCGCCGGTGAAGGAGCAAGCGGCGCCGCCCGTTCCGGCGTCAGCGGAGCCGAAATCGGCGCTCGACGCCTTGTTGCTCGGCGGCCCGGAAGGTGATCGTCCGTAGACGGATGGATGAGACGTCGCTCCTTTTACCCTCTCCCGCTTGCGGGAGAGGGGAGACTAGGCGCCGCCTACCCGAGCGCCAGCCGCGCCCGCGCCTCTTTGTACTCCCGCGCCAGCCGCGCCACATACGCTCCGGCGCCTTCGCGCGTCTTGATCGCGCCGATGCCCTGGCCGCAGCCCCAGATGTCTTTCCACGCCTTGGCGCTCGTGTTGCCGCCCGAGCCGAAATTCATCTTCGACACGTCGCCCTCTGGCAG
>CAZNXR010000256.1:0-4064 GCA_964576815.1 uncultured Caulobacterales bacterium
CCCCACCCAAAACCGCTGCGCGGTTTTGGCCTCCCCGCAAGGGGGAGGCGAAGGGGCGCATGCTCCTCACCCCTTCGCGAGCCTTGCCGCTTCCTTCTCGACCGCCGCCAGAACCCGCAGCAGGTTGCCGCCCCAGATCTTGGCGATGTCGGCTTCCGTATAGCCGCGGCGGACAAGCTCGCGCGTGACATTGAGGGTTTCGCCGGCGTTCTCCCAGCCGACGATGCCGCCGCCGCCGTCGAAATCCGACGCGATGCCGGCATGATCGACGCCGATCGTCCTTACGACATGATCGATGTGATCGACGAAATCGGAGACGCTGGCGCGCGGAGAAATCTTCCAGCGTTCGGCCATGCGCTTTTCATACTCGGCCTCGACTTCCGGGCTCATCGCGGCGCGCGCCGCCGGGGTTTCGAGACTCATTTCCTTGCGCACGCGATTTTGAACCGCGAGCTGTTCGACAGTGAGCGGCTTCACGTAAATGTCGAGGGCGACGATCTGCACGACGCCGCCGTTCGCCTTGATCGCTTTCAGCTGCTCATCGTCGAGATTGCGGGGGCTCTGCGCCACCGCCATCACGCCCGAATGCGAGGCGATGATCGGGGCGGTCGACAGGCGCACCGCGTCGAGCGTCGTTTTGCGCCCCGCATGGCTGACATCGACCATGATCCCGGCGCGGTTGAGCATGGCGACGAGCGTCTCGCCCTTCGGGGCGAGGCCGCCCCACCGCTTCTCGGTGTCGCCGCCTTCGAAATTCGGGTTCGACGAATCGCCGAACTGATTGTGGCCGAAATGCGTGACGCCGACATAGCGCACGCCGTCCGCGGCGATGCGGTCGATGTCCGACTGCTGAGGATCGGGCCCCAGCGGAAAGGCGTTCTCCATGCCGATGAAGGCGACCTTGCGGCCCGATTTCGCGATCTTGCGCGCTTCGGCGGCGGTGCGCGCGAGCGCAATCTCCGCCGGATAGGCGCCCGTCATGCGATGGATGGCGGCAAGGCGCGTGAAGGCGATCTCGCGCGCCTTGGCGTAGCCTTCCTCCGTCAACGGACCTTGCGGCGTGTAGACGATGAAGAACGCCGCATCGAGCCCGCCGGCGCGCATCTTCGGCAGGTCGTTTTGCAGTTCGGTGAAGCCGCCGGGATCGGCCTTCGCCGTCGCAAAGTCGAGCGGAATGTCGACATGGGTGTCGAGCGTCATCACGCGTTCATGAATGGCGCGCGCCTTCGCCTCCAACGCGGCGTCCTCAAGCGGCGCGGCGAGCGCGGGGAACGCAGCCATGAAAGCTACAAGCAGTATCGTTCTCATGCACGAAATCCTTTGAGGCTCCTGAATCAGGAGCCGATGCTTGTTTTCACATACTCGACTAATCCCTCTAGCGGGACAGATACTTGCGCAGGCTTTCCCTCGCGCCACTGTGTGTTGTCACTAATTTCCTTCGACAGTTCCGCCCCGCGCGCGAGGTCCTTGATCGTCGCTTCGCCCTTCGCGCGTTCGTCGCCGCCGACGATGACGGCGACGGGACTGCGGCGTTTGTCGGCGTATTTCAGCTGCGCCTTCATGCCGGAGCCGCCGACATAGACTTCGGCGCGCAGGCCTGCCGCGCGCAGTTCCGCCGCCATCCTCTGATAGTCCGCCATCTGATCGTTTTCGAGCGCGAGGATGACCACGGGACCTTTTTCGACGCCCGCCGCCTCGCCTTTCAATTCCAGCGCGGCGAGCAGGCGCGAGACGCCGATTGAAACGCCGACCGCGGGAACCTCAACGCCCTTGAAGCGCTCGACGAGGCCGTCATAGCGCCCGCCGGAGGCGACAGAGCCGACGCGTACGGGGCGCCCCTTGTCGTCGGTGATGGCGCTCAATAGCTCCGCCTCGAACACCGGCCCCGTGTAATATTCAAGACCGCGGATGACGGAGAGATCGATTTTCGCGCGCGCCTCATCAAGGCCGAGCGCCTTTAGCTGCGCGGCCATCGCGGAAAGCGTTTCAACGCCCTTCGCGCCCGCCGCCGAGCCGCCGACGACATCGGCGAGGCGCGCGCAGGTGTCGGCGTTGGTCGCCGCCGTCGCTTTCATGAAGGCCATGACGCGGGCGATGTCGGCGTCGGCGAGCTTTGCGCCTTCGGTGTAGTCGCCCGAGTCGTCCTTGCGCCCCGGCCCCAGCAACAAAGCGACGCCCGCCTCGCCCAGCCGGTCGAGCTTGTCCATTGCGCGCAACACGCCGAGGCGCTTTGCGGCGTGCGCGTCATCGACGAGCCCCAATGTTTCGAGAAGCCCCGTCAGCGCGTTGCGGTCGTTGAGGCGGATCTGGAATTCGCCGCGCTGAAGACCCGCAGCTTCAAGCGCTTGGCTGAGCATCAAGACGCATTCGACATCGGCGTGCGGCGCGGGCGCGCCGACCGTATCGGCGTCGCATTGCGTGAACTGGCGGAAGCGCCCGGGGCCCGGCTTTTCATTGCGCCACACGGCGCCGACCGCGTAGCGGCGGAAGGGTTTGGCGAGCGCGTCGTAATGCTCCGCGACATAGCGGGCGAGCGGCGCCGTCAGATCATATCTGAGGCTCATCCACTGCTCGTCGTCGTCCTGGAGCGAGAAGACGCCCTGGTTCGGCCGGTCGATATCGGGAAGGAACTTGCCGAGCGCGTCGGTATATTCGAAGGCGGGCGTCTCCAACGGATCAAAGCCGAAAGATTCGTAGACGGAGGAAATGCGCGCGAGCATGTCGCGTTCGCGCGCGATCTCCGCCCCGAAGCGGTCGCGAAAGCCGCGAGGAACGCGCGCTTTCGGGCGCGAGGGTTTTTGCTTGTCAGCCATGGGGGCGGGATAGCCGAGGCAGCGCGAAGGGGCAACTCGAGAGGCAGGCGGCGAGACGCTTTACCTCCCCCTTGCGGGGAGGTCGAAATTTGCAAAGCAAATTTCGGGTGGGGGTTAGTCGCTACGACGCGCACTTTCCCCGTGCGGCGATTATCGTACCCCCACCCAAAACCGCTACGCGGTTTTGGCCTCCCCACAAGGGGGAGGCGAAGTCTTCATCGCGCCTGCAGGAGCGAAGTCGAAGTCGGCGCCGTTGCGCTCACTCCACCCGCTCGACGGCCGTTACGAGCACGGTCTCGGCGGGAACCTCCGCGTCGAACGGGCCGGCGGCGCCGGTCGGCAGGCGGCCGATCGCATCGGCGACCTCCATCCCTTCAATGACGCGCCCGAACACGGTGTAGCCGTAACGGGGCCCGAGATCGTTGGTGAAATGGTCGAGCGCTTCGTGGTTATCGTTGAGGTTGATGTACCATTGCGCCGCCGCGCTGTTCGGGTCGCGCGTGCGCGCCATGGCGATCGTCGTGCGGTAGTTCGGAAGGCCGTTGTCGCCCTCGTAAGGCACCGGCGGACGCGTCGTGCGCTCGTTGAAGGCGACGCCGTAGCCGCCGCCCTGAATGACAAACCCGCCGACGACGCGGTGGAAGATCGTGCGGTCGTAATGGCCGTCCGCCGCATATTGCAGAAAATTCGCGACCGTCTTCGGCGCCTTCGCTCCGTATAGCGCGACGACGATATCGCCCTTCGAGGTTGCGATGCGCACGGTGTCGCTAGCCTCCGGCCAGGCGAAATCGTCAGCGCGAGTCGGCGGCGGGGGCGGGATGAACGCCTCTTCAGCGGGCTCGTCCGCTTCCGGCGCCGCCGCGTCGGGCGCAGGCGCCGCTGTTTCCGCTGGCGCTTCCGGCGCCGCGGCTTTCTCAGCGCAGGCGGCGAGCATCAGCGCCGCTGCTATTCCCCAGACTGCTTTCATCATGATCGTCCCCTTCAGCCTTCTCAGTTCCGGGCCCTGATCGCATTAATGCGGTCGATGAGCGCGAGCGTCGAGCCGTCATGGCCCGCGGCGGCGGCTTTCTTCTCGCCGACCTGCGCGATCTTCGGAAGGACGCCTTTGGCGAGCGCCTTGCCGAGTTCGACGCCCCACTGGTCGAACGAATTCACGCCCCAGAGGACGCCCTGGCAGAAGACCTTGTGCTCATAAAGCGCGATGAGGGCGCCGAGCGTTTCGGGGCTGAGCCGCTCCATCAGGATCGCGTT
>CAZNXR010000257.1:0-4063 GCA_964576815.1 uncultured Caulobacterales bacterium
CTTGCGGAGGCGATCCGCCGCATGACCAGCCTTTCGGCGGACAGCCTGCGGATCGCGGACCGCGGACGCATCGGCGAAGGCCGGTACGCGGACATCGTGATCTTCGATCCGGCGGCGATCGCCGACCGGGCGACCTATGACAAGCCGCACCGGCTCGGCGTCGGCGTCGCGCATGTCTTCGTCAACGGCGTGCTCACCGTTGCGGACGGCGCGCATACCGGCGCCAAGGCCGGCCGCGTCGTGCGGGGCCCGGGCTGGACGGGCAGGTCCGCTGAATGACGCTTGAAAAGCTAACGCGCGCTGAGGCGCTCTCCGCGCATCGCTTTCGCTATTTCGAATTCATGATGGCGGCGTCCTGCGTCGTCCTAGTCTGCTCGAACCTCATCGGCGCCGGCAAGGTCGCGGAGGTCGCCGGACTTTCCTTCGGCGCAGGCGTTCTGTTCTTTCCGTTCTCCTACATCGCCGGCGACGTGCTGACGGAGGTCTACGGTTACGCTCGCGCGCGCCGCGTCTTCTGGGCGAGCGTCACGGCTGCGGCGTTCGCCGCGGGGATGGCGGCCTTCGTCGCCTGGATACCGCCCGCGCCTGACTGGAATGTCGATATCGGCGGCGTCACGCGGCAGGAAGCCTTCGCGCTCAATTTCGCGCAGGCGCCGCGTATCGTCGCCGCTTCGTGCCTTGCGATCTGGGCGGGCGAATTCGTCAACGCCTATGTCATGGCGCGCATGAAGGTCGCGTCGGACGGCAAAAACCTCTGGATGCGGATGATCGCCTCGACCGCCGCAGGGCAGGGGATCGACAAGCTGATCTTTTATCCGCTCGCTTTCGGGGGCGTCTGGACGCCGGAGCTCATCTTGTCCGTTGCGGCGACGAATTACGTCTTGCAAGTGGCGTGGGAGGCCATGCTCGTCCCCGTCACGTCACGCATCGTCGTGATGATGAAACGTGCAGAGGGCGTCGATGTCTTCGACAGGGAGACGGACTTCACGCCGTTCAGCCTGAGACAATGAGGGGGCGATGGGGAAGCGTTATTTTGCGGCGATAGCGATGTTCGCAGCGGCTACGCTGTCGATCGTCGCCTGCGGCGGTCCCGCGAAGGCGCCGGCCGCGACGGCCGGGGACGAGGTGCGGGCGATCGCGGACGCCTATCTGGAGGCGCTCCTGCAAATCTCGCCGTTCGCGGTCGTCTACGCCGGGGCCGGGGACGTCATCGAGGCGGACGACGCCGCGATGGAGGACAACACACCGCGCGGCCTCGCCCGCTTTCGTGCGGCCGAAGACCGCTTCGGCGCGGCGCTCGCTGAAATCGATCCCGCGGCGATCGAGGCGCGCGCGGACCGGGTGACCTACTGGACGCTGAAGGAGGCGATCGCCGCCTCGCAGGGAATGCGCGTCTGCCAGTCACATCTTGCGAACGTCAATCACATGGCCGGCTGGCAGAACGGCTTCATGCAGGTCGCGGACAGTCAGCCGGTTGAAACGACGGTCGATAGGGCGAAGGCGCTGGCGCGCTGGCGCCGGTTGCCCGCCTACCTCGCGCAGGAGGAGGCGAACCTTCGCGCCGGCCTCGCCGCTGGTCACTCGGCGCCGAAGCGGGTCGTCGCGCGCGTCATCACGCAGCTCGACCGCATTGTTGCGGCGGGTCCTGACGCGTCGCCTTATCTCTCTTTTTCCGGCCGGGTCGAAAGCGACGCGAATTTTCTCAACCCGATTGAAACTCTCGCGGCGCAGGAGCTGTTGCCGGCGATCGCCGGCTATCGGGATTTTCTGCGTGAGGAGTATCTGCCGGAAGCGCGTGTTGACCTATCTATCGCGGCGACGCCGAACGGGCCTGCCTGCTATGAGGCGCTGCTGCGCAGCTATCACACCGCCGAGATCGGCGCGGAAAGGACTTTCGCGCGCGGCAAGGAGACGGTCGATGCGAACCGGCGGGACGTCGTCGATCGCGGTGCGGCGTTGACGGGTTCGGAAGACTTCGCAGAAATTCTGGTCCGCGTGAAATCCGTGCGCGCGAACCGGTTCACGTCGGAGCAAGAACTGATCGACTGGACCCGCGCCCTCATTCCGGCGACAAAGGAAAAGATCGCGCCGATGTTCGCGGCCCTGCCGCAACAGGCGATGATTGTCGAACCGTTTCCAGCGAATCTGAAGGGCACCGGGCAATCCTCACGATACGAACCAAAGCCGGCGGCGGAGGGCCCTTCGACCTACCGGATCGCGACCGACAATTGGGCGGAGCAGACGCGCGGCGAGGCCGAGATCGTCGCCGTTCACGAAGGCTGGCCCGGCCATCACCTGCAAATTGCGAGCGCCGCCTCGATCGAGGGCCTGCACCCGGTCATGCGCCTGCTCGGATCGACGGCCTTCATCGAGGGCTGGGCGCGGTATGCGGAGATGCTGGCGGAGGAAGCAGGGCTTTACGCCACGGGCTACGGCGCGGTGTCGCGGCGCGCCTGGCCTGCGCGCGGCATGGTCGCCGATCCCGGCCTTCATGTTTACGGCTGGACAAACGATCAGGTTAAAGCGTTCGTGATTGAATCGGGCCGTTTCACTGATGAGAGCGCGGAAATCATGCTCGACCGGATCGCCGCGCTGCCCGGACAGCTTACCGCCTATGACACCGGCGGCCTTGAGATCATGCGGCTCAGGTCGGAGGCGCTGCGCCGTCTGGGGCCGCGCTTCGACATTCAGGCGTTTCACGAGAGGGTGCTGGAGAACGGCGCCGTTCCGCTTGCAGCGCTGACCGCGCATGTCGAGGCGTGGATTGCGGCGGAAGAGGCGCGGGCGCAATAAATGCTTCGGCAATGACCGTTCTCATCATCCAGGGCGCCCTCTGCGCTGCTGCGCTGATCTTGTGCGCGCGCTGGCTCGCGCATCTGCGCGCGGCTGGCGAGAAGGCGGGAACGACCGCGGCCTCGGTCGTCATCGGCGCCGCGGCGAACTTCTTCGATACGCTCGGCATCGGTTCCTTTGCGCCGACGACGGCGGCCGTGAAGTTCCTGAAACTCACCGATGACAAGAATATTCCGGGCACGCTGAATGTCGGGCACGCGCTGCCGACGATCGCGCAGGCGCTGTTCTTCATCGCCATCGTCAAGGTCAGCGTGACGCTGCTCGTCGCCTGCATAGTAAGCGCGGTCGCCGGCGCGCTGATCGGCGCACGAATCGTCTCGCGCCTGCCGGTGCGGGCGATCAGGATCGGCATGGGGCTTGCGCTGCTGGCGGCGGCGGCGCTCTTCATCGCGCGCAATATCGGGATGACGCCGGGCGGCGGCGATGCGCTTTCGTTGCAGGGCCCGTACTTTCTTGCCGCCGTCGCGCTGCATTTCCTGTTCGGCGCGCTGATGTCGCTCGGCGTCGGGCTTTATGCGCCCTCGCTCATTTCGCTGAGCCTTCTCGGCATGGACCCGCGCGGCGCGTTTCCCATCATGATGGGCGCCTGCGCCTTCCTGATGCCGGCGTCGAGCCTCCAGTTCATTGCGCGCGGGCGGTTTGACACAAAGCTCGCGCTGGGATTTGCGCTTGGCGGCGTCCCGGCGGTCCTGCTGGCGGCGTTCGTCGTCAAGGAGCTGCCGCTCGATGCGCTGCGCTGGCTTGTCGCTGGCGTCGTCATCCTCGCCGCCCTAATGATGCTCGCTGGCGCGCGCGAGGCGCCGAAACGGCAAGGGGATTGAGACGATGCTGCGCTCGGTGCTGTCGGTTCTTTTCGGCGTCATCGCCGGCGCATCGATCGTCTTTGTCGTTGAACGCATCTCGCTCGTCGCCAACCCGGTACCCCAAGGGTTCGATCCGACGCAGGCCGGCGCCATCGCCGCGCTGCCGTTCGGCTCGAAAGCGTTTGTGGTGATCGCCTGGTTCGCCGGCGCGTTTGGCGGGGGCGTCGTCGCCTCGCTCATTTCAAAGCGCTGGGCGCCGGCGGCCTGGGTCGTCGCGGCGACGATGCTTCTCTTTGCCATGACCAATTTCGGCGCCTTTCCGCATCCGCTGTGGATGGTGCTCGCATCGGCGCCCGCGGCGACGCTCGGCGGCTATCTCGCCGTCAGACTGACCGGCGCCCGCTACG
>CAZNXR010000258.1:0-4052 GCA_964576815.1 uncultured Caulobacterales bacterium
CCGATCAGCGCCGGATTGTTCTTAGTGCGGCGCGAGAGGACCTGCATTGTGCGGCGAATTTCTTCGTCGCGGCCGATGACCGGATCGAGTTTTCCGGCGCGCGCCGCTTCGGTCAGGTCGCGCGAATAGCGCTTCAGAGCGTCATAGCCTTGCTCCGCGGACGCGCTGTCGGCCTTGCGGCCCTTGCGAAGCGTGTTGACGGCGGCGTTGATCGACTGCGCCGTCGCGCCCGCATTCTTGAGGATTTTCGCCGCGTCGGCGTCCGGCGTCATCGAAAGCGCGACCAGAAGGCGCTCGGCGCTGACAAAGGCGTCGCCAGCCTTCTTGGACTGTTCTTCGGCGGACGCGAAAACACGCGCCAACGCCGGCGCCAGATAAATCTGACCTCCGGCGCCCTGGACCTTCGGGAGCTTTTTCAGCGCGGCGTCCGTTTCGGCGAGGACGGCGTCGGGGCGGGCGCCGGCCGCGCGCATGAGATTGGCGGCCAGGCCTTCGCTGTCATCGAGCAGCGCCTTTAACAGATGTTCCGGCGTGAACTGCTGGTGGCCGTCGCGGAGCGCGATCCCTTGAGCGGCCTGAATGAGACCGCGGGCGCGGTCGGTGTAATTTTCGAACTGCATGCGTCTGACCTTTGGAAAGCGTCATCATGGTGCGCCGAACCCCTCTTTGAGGCGGCCCGGCTACAGCCAAGGACATAGGGTCGAAAGTCACAGCCGCAAGAGCGGCCACAGCGTCAGAGCCCGCCGAGCCCGATGAGCGCGCCGCCGTCGACGACGATCTGTTGCCCCGTCATCCACCGCGACGCCGACGCGCACAAAAAGACCGCCGCGCCGGCGATGTCGTCCGGCTCGCCGAAGCGCCGCAGCGGCAGGGTCTTGGTGATCGAGGCTTCGATCTTCGGATCCTTCCATAAGGCTTCCGCCATATGCGTCCTGACGATCCCGGGGCAGATGCAGTTGGCGCGTACGCCATAGGGCCCATATTCGACGGCGAGGTTGCGCGCGAGCTGAAGGTCGGCGGCTTTTGAAATGTTGTAGGCGCCGATCATCGTCGTCCCGACGAACCCGCCGATCGACGAGATGATGATGAAGGCGCCGCGGCTTCTCGCCTTCATCTTCGGCATGGTGAGCTGCGCGAGCCAGTGCGAGGCTTTGACATTCGCCGTCAGGATCTTGTCGAACTGCTCGTCGGTCAGCGCCTCCATCGGCCCATAGGCCGGATTGATGGCGGCGTTCGACACGACGGCGTCGACGCCGCCAAGTTCGCCTTCAGCGAAGCGGACAAGCGCCTCGATCTCTTCCTTGCGGCCGATATGGCACTGCGTCGCCCGCACCGCCTTGCGCCCGAGCGCGACGTTGATCTTCGACGCGACTTCTTCGCAGGCTTCAAGCTTGCGGCTGGCGATCACAAGGTCGGCGCCGTGTTCGGCGAGCCGCGCCGCGATCGCTGCGCCGATGCCCCGAGAGGCGCCGGTGACGATGATGCGTTCGCCGGTCAGATCGAAAAGGGACTTGGCGGGCATCGCAGCGCTCCGAAAATGGAGCAGCGACTATCCTCCGGACATGCAACGCTGACAATCAGCAAGCGCACAGGCGCTGCGGATCAGGCGGGCGCGGTTTCCGTGTCCTGATCGGCGCCCTCGCCTTCTTGGGGCTGGCCGTCTTCGCGATTGCGGCGGGGGCGGCGCCGACGGCGCCGGCCGTCCTGATCGCCGCCGCCCTGGCCTGCGTTCTGACCGTTATTGTGCTGCGGGCGCTGGTCGTAACGCGGCTCCGGCGTGCGGTCGTCGCCATAGGCGGGAACGTCCGGCTGCTCGTCCGATCCGCTGTCGCCGTCGCCCTGATCGTCGCCCGCAGGCGCCATTTGTTGCTGCCGATCAATCCGCGGCTCGCCGAGCGGGGGCTGGTCTCCCTCCGTCTCGCCGTCCTGGTTCTGGTCGAACTGGGAAACCGGCGGCGCGCCTTGAATGGAACGCAGCACACGGAAATAGTGCTCTGCGTGCTGAAGATAATTTTCAGCCTTGACGCGGTCTCCGCTGGACTGGGCGTCCCGCGCCAGGGCGAGATATTTGTCGTAAATCTGCTGCGCGGTTCCCCGAATGCGGACGTCCGGCCCGTTTGAATCGAGCGCGCGATTTGGATTAGGGCCTCCGCCCTGGCGACGGCGCTGATTGCGGCCGCGCTTCATGAAGTGATTGTTCATTGTCTCAGCTGTTTCAAACTAACCCTATTTGCGGCCCCTCAGCCGCAAGTCTGTAAAGTCGGCTGCATCATCCAGCCGATGCCGGCGCGTCCTGTTTCGCGTCGTTCGTCGGGCTTGGCCCTCTAACTTCGGTCGATCGTTTTGCACCCCGCAGCGCTATGCTGCTTTTTCGGTCACGTTAGGAGCTTTGGAGCAGCGCGCCTTCGCGGCTTTGCGCTTCACTCTCTATGGCGGTTTATCAGCCGCCAACCTTGAATCAACCGTTAGCGCGCCTGCTCCCTGAGGTCAATGATTAATGCCCGGTCCCTGCCGGCGAGGTCCTGCGCGATCGCCGCCCGTCCTTGGGGGAAAGCCGCGCCCAGCAGCGTTGCGGCGGCGGCGGCCTGATCGAAACCGATCTCAAGAAGGATAAGCCCCTCCGGGGCAAGTACTGCCGGCAACAGGCACGCCAGCCGCCGATAAGCGCTGAGGCCGTCCGCACCGGCGAAAAGCGCGCGCGGGTCTTCAAAGGCTTCGACCTCTGGCGGCAAACCGCCGCGCTCGGTCTCAGCGATATAGGGCGGATTCGATACAATGATATCGAAGCGGCCCTCGACGGGCGCCGTCCAGTCGCCGGCAAGCGCGCATGCGCGGGCCGAAAAACCCAGACGCTCTGTGTTGAGTCTGGTCAGCGCCGCCGCGCGTGGATCGATATCGACGCCGACGCCGCTTGCTTGCGTAAATTCGCTGAGCAACGCGCAAAGAAGCGCGCCCGAGCCGCACCCGAGATCAAGGATCCTGATCGGAGCCTGCCTGTCTCGTCGCGCGACCGCCGCCGCGATCAGCGTTTCACTATCGGCGCGAGGGACGAGCGCGCCCGGCGTGACGGCGATCGGCAGCGACCAGAATTCACGAACGCCGGTGATATAGGCGACGGGCTCGTGCGCCGACCGTCTGGCGATCATGGCGAAATAATTCGACGCCTCCGCCTCAGTCAGCAGCCGCGTGCTATCCGAGATAAGCCTCGCGTCGTCGAGATTTAGCGCAGCCTTCAGCAGAACGCGCGCATCGAGCGCCGGCGAACCTGACTGGACGAGATGAGCCGCGCCCCATCGCAAGGCGCTTTGCACGCAAAGCGTCGAGGCGGGTTCAGACGCCGGCATTGAACGCTGCGAGCCGGTCGACGCGGTCCTGCGTCATCAGCGCATCGACGAATTCATGGAGCGCGTCGCCGCGAATAACGTCGTCAAGATTGTAGAGCGTCAGATTGATGCGGTGATCGGTGATGCGGCTTTGGGGATAGTTGTAGGTGCGGATACGCTCCGAGCGATCGCCGGAGCCGACCATGCCCTTTCTCTGCGCGGAGCGTTCGGCGTCGACGCGCGCGCGCTCCGCGTCGTAGAGGCGCGCGCGCAGGATCATCATCGCCTTGGCGCGGTTCTTGTGCTGCGATTTCTCGTCCTGCTGGCTAACCGAAACGCCGGTCGGCAGGTGCGTGATGCGCACGGCGGAGTCCGTCGTGTTGACCGACTGTCCGCCCGGACCAGACGCACGGAATACGTCGATGCGGAGGTCCTTCTCCTCGATCACGATGTCGACTTCTTCGGGCTCAGGCAGCACGGCGACGGTCGCAGCAGAGGTATGAATGCGCCCTTGCGTCTCCGTCTCCGGCACGCGTTGGACGCGGTGGACCCCCGCTTCGAATTTCATGCGCGCGTAAACGCCGTCGCCGGAGATCGTCGCGGTGATTTCCTTGTAGCCGCCCTTTTCCGCATCGGACGCCGACAGGACCTCGACGCGCCAGCCCTGGAGGCCGGCGTAGCGCTGATACATCTTGAAAAGATCGCCGGCGAAAATCGCGGCTTCGTCGC
>CAZNXR010000259.1:0-4047 GCA_964576815.1 uncultured Caulobacterales bacterium
CCGAGGGAATCCATCGCCGACTCGGATTATCCAGAACGTGCTCTAGCGCCCTTGGAAATTTGGCTAGCAACTCACCTAACCCGTTGGAATGAATAGCCTCTTTGTGGGGGATGGTGGGCCCGGAGGGACTCGAACCCCCAACCTAGCGGTTATGAGCCGCCAGCTCTGACCATTGAGCTACAGGCCCGCTTCAGGGCGGCGCGCGGCCCGGAAGCGTCGTGGGGCGTATATCAGCATCGCGCGTGCGCCCCAAGGCCGTAATCGCTTCCGGATTCGGCCTTGATTTCGCCGGGGAGCAGGCCTTCTCTTCGCCCTCATCTCAGGAGATCTAGTCATGCGCATCGCCGTCCCCGTTGCCGCCGCCCTTGCTGCAGGTCTTGCTGCTGCGCCCGCCGCCGCGGAAGGCTGGGAGAATGCGCGCACGATCATCGTCACCGGCAGCGGCGAGGCGACGAAGGCGCCGGACATGGCCTATCTGACGCTCGGCGTCGAAGCGGACGGTCCGACCGCGTCGGAGGCGCTGCGGAAGAATTCCGCGCAGATGGAAGCGACGATCAAGATGCTGCGCGACGCCGGCGTCGATAAGAAGGACATTCAGACGTCGAACCTGTCGGTCGGCGCGCGCTATGATTATTCGCGCGAAGGCGGAGCGCCGCGCCTTATCGGCTATCAGGCGACGAATACGGTGAGCGTCAAGCTGCGCAATCTCGAAAAAGCCGGCGGCGTCATCGACAAGGCGGTCGCTTCGGGTTCGAACCGGCTCGATTCGATTTCCTTCGGCTTCGCGGACCCCAAGCCGCTGCTCAACGATGCGCGAAAATCGGCGGTCGCAGATGCGCGCGCGCGCGCCGGGCTCTACGCAGACGCGGCGGGCGTGAAGCTTGGCCGCGTCTTGCAGATCTCTGACAGCTTCAGCGCGGCGCCGGGCCCGTACCCCGTCGCAGTCCGGGCCGATGCGCTGGAAGCCAAATCCGTGCCGATCGCCGCCGGCGAGCAGTCGCTCGGCGCGTCGGTCACGGTCGTCTACGCGATCGAGTAATCAGGACGTCTACTGATCATAACCGGGATTGACGCGCGCGAGTTTGCGCATCAGTCCCGGCCAGGCGAGATTGTCGCCGAGGCCGGCGGCGAAGGCCGGCGCGCCCTGCTGCATCACTTTCGCGCCCATCGCCGGCGGCTCCTCGCGCGGGGGCTTGGTGTCCGACTGCGCGAGAATCTGCGCGCGGCAGGCCTGCTCAAGGAAATACATTCTGAGGAAGGCGGTCGCGCAATTCGCGCCGACCGTCAGCGTGCCGTGATTGCGCAAAATCATGAAGCCATGCGTACCGATGTCGCGCACGAGGCGCTCGCGTTCGTCAAGGTCGGTCGCGATGCCTTCATAGTCGTGATAGGCGACGTCGTCATGGACGATCATCGCGAACTGCGAATAGCGTTTCAGCCCGTCCTGCTGCGCTGAGACGGCGACGCCATAGGGCGTGTGAACATGCAGCACGCAATGGGCGTCCTCGCGCGCCATATGCAGCGCCGAGTGAATGGTGAAGCCGGCGGGGTTAGTGAAATAGGGCGTCTCCTGCACGGCGTTGCCCTTGAGGTCGACCTTGATGAGCGCCGAGGCGGTCATTTCCTCGAAGAAGAGGCCATACGGGTTGAGGAGGAACCGCTCCTCTCCGTTTTCCGACGGCAGTCGCACGGAGACATGGGTGAAGATCATGTCGTCCCAGCCATACATCGCGATGAGCCGATAGGTCGCCGCAAGCTCGCATCGGAGGCGCCATTCCTCCGCCGAGACCTTGCCTTTGAGCGAGGGGAGGGTCTTGGGGTCCGGCAGGTCGAACCCCGGCGCCCGGCCCAGGGTCTCAGCCATTTTCGATTGCGCGTTCATATCGCCTGCTCCCGGTTTTTTAGAAGTCTAGCAGACGGCGAGACCTTGGCGAGCGGCGGCCGCAGCCCTCGGCTTCCCGAACTGGCGCGGTGCGGCGTAAGCTTGCCAAAACCGGAGGCCCTCTTTGTCCGCCCAGCGCCTTTGCATCCTGTCGAGCGCCAAGCCGCAGGCGATTGAGACGGCCGCCGCGCTGCGTAAGCGCTTCGGCGATCACGGGCCGGCGCAATGCGATGTCATCGTCGCGGTCGGCGGCGACGGCTTCATGCTGGAGACGCTGCGCGCCTATATGAAGGCGGGAAAGCCCGTCTACGGCGTCAATTGCGGGACGGTCGGGTTTCTTATGAACACGCCCGATGCGGAAAACCTTCCCGACCGGATTGCAGAGGCGGAGAGCGCCGTCATCCACCCGCTGGCCATGAGGGCGACCGATACGAACGGGGCGGTGCACCGGGCGCTCGCCATCAATGAGGTCTCGCTGTTCCGGCAGACCCGCCAGAGCGCGCGGGTGAGAATTCATGTGAACGGCAAGGTCAGGATGGAATCGCTCACCTGCGACGGGGTGCTGCTCGCCACCCCGGCGGGTTCGACCGCCTACAACCTCTCGGCGCATGGCCCGATCCTGCCGATCAGCGCCGACCTTCTGGCGATGACGCCGATCAGCGCCTTCCGGCCCCGGCGGTGGAAGGGGGCGCTGCTTCCCCATGACGCGGTCGTCCGGTTCGAGGCGCTGGAAGCCGAGCAGCGGCCCGTTTCGGCGGTCGCCGACAATCAGGAGGTGCGCAACGCTGTCGATGTCGAGATCGCCGAAAACCGGGAAATATCGATGACCGTCCTTTTCGATCGCGGCCAGTCGCTCGACGAACGAATCCTCCGGGAGCAGTTCGAGCATTGAGTGCGCGCGGGCGATTCTCATGGAAAATTAACTGTTTACGCCGACCCCTGAATCGCAACATTATCTTCAGGAGTCCCCGCGCAAGAAGCCCGTTCAGGGTCGTTTAACCCGCGCCGTCGAAGGATGCATGCCGGGGGATACGAGCCGCAGGGACTCGCAGGCGCCGGACGGGCGGAGGGAACTGAATGGTCGCGCAGGCAGTTCGACTGTCCAATCTCGACATCGACAACGCGCTGAAGAGGCGCGACTTCGAAGTCCTGTTTCAGCCGATCTTCGATCTCGGGAACGGCGCGCTCGCGCGCGTGGAGACCTTCATCCGCTGGCGTCATCCGACGCTTGGCGTGTTGCCGCCGGGCGCCTTCATTTCGTTCTTCGAAACGCAAGGGCGGATGAGCGAGCTTACCCGCTATGTTCTCGGCGAGGCGCTGTCGGCCTATCGCGGTTGGCGCGGGCCGCACGCGCCCGGCTTCTCGATCAATCTCGCCTTGAGCGATCTTTCCGATGAAAGCTTTCCGTCGCATTTCAGCGTCGTGACGCGCGAGGCGGGTTTTCCCGCCGAACTCATCACGCTTGAATGCCCGATGCCGCCGGTAGACGCCGATGTCGCGACCGTGTCGCGGCAGTTGCAGCGCCTCGCGCAGACCGGCGCGCGCCTTGCGATCGAAGTGCGCGGGCGCGCCAATGAATTCCTCAATTCCGTCGATCCCTTTCCTTTCGCCGAGATCAAGACCGGCGGCGCTGCGATCTTGCGCTTTGCGCGCACGGTGCGCGGACCGGGGCTCAGCGCGATTTCCGAACTCATCGAACTTGCCGGCGCGAAGAACGCGGCGATCACTGCGGTCGGCGTAGAGGATCAGGCCTCGCTCGCGGCGCTGAAGGGTCTCGGCTTCGCCGCCGCGCAGGGAAACCATCTCGGCAAGGTCGGAACGCTGTCGCAATTCCTGCCGAGCCAGGTGAACGAAGTTCGCGCCCATCTCGGCCTTGAGCCCTTGTCGATCGAAGATCTCGCCGCGCTCTTCCGTACCGGCGCACCGGCGTTCGCCGCCGCCGTGAAGGAAGACGTTGACGCTGAGGAGGCGTCGGCGGAGGAACCGCCAGCCGACGCCGATGCCGTCAGCGACGATCATCGTGAAGTCGTCGAGCGGCTCGCCGCGCGCATCGCGCGCACTGACGCCGTGCGCGAGATGAGCGGCCGGCCGGCGCTCAGCGCCGCTGCAAAGGCCGCCGCCATCGCGCGCGCGCGCCGCCGCGGCGCGGCGACCGAGCGCGTGCA
>CAZNXR010000260.1:0-4046 GCA_964576815.1 uncultured Caulobacterales bacterium
CGATCGCCTGAAGCGCGGC
Source organism: uncultured Caulobacterales bacterium (assembly GCA_964576815.1). Taxonomy (GTDB): domain Bacteria; phylum Pseudomonadota; class Alphaproteobacteria; order Caulobacterales; family Parvularculaceae; genus Amphiplicatus. The sequence continues at coordinate 20 of CAZNXR010000260.1, forward strand.
GAGCAGCGCGAAGCCGACGGCGCCAAGATAAAGCGAGAGCCCAACCAGGCCGGAATCGAGGACGATTCGCAAATAGGCGTTGACGATATCGATAATGCCTTGGCCCTGAACGAGCTCCTGCATCGCGGCGCTCTCCATATAGCCCTCAGAGCCGAACCATGGGGTTTGCATCGCGACGCGCCAGCCGATTTCGAACAGCTGTTGCCGGTAGTTGATCGTGTTGCTTTCGCCCTCTCCGATGAACGGCAGAATGTCGAGGATCGCTCCGCCGAAAGGCGTGAATGCGAGCGCTAGAAGTCCGACGCCGCCTAAAGCGCCGAGACGAAAAAGATTCGAAAGAGCCTTTTTCGTCGTCGCGACATAAGCGACGAAAGCGAGGGCGCCGCCGACCCAGGGCCCGCGTGAAAAGGTCGCCAGCAATCCCGCGGCGATCGCAGGAATAGAGAGATTCGCAAATCTTTTGTTCTTGGCGTCGGCGGCGAGCGCCGGCGCCAGCGCGAGACCGACGGCGAGGAACAGCCCGAAAGCGATCGGGCCGATCACAGAGCCATAGGCGCGCAGGAAGCCTGATCGCTCAACGTAACGCAGGGTCTGCGAAACATCCCAGTTCTCGACGGCGTTTGCGTAGACATGCCATCCGAGAATGACCTCCGCAGCCGCGACGCCGGATAATGCGACGAGCGGAATGACGAGAGCGGCGGTCGCCAGCCGGGTGCGGTCGATCGTCCAGCGTATCCGGCTGAAGACGAAAAATTGCGCGACCGACGTTAGAATGAAGGCTGTCGATCTTCGGATCCCGTGCGTGATCGTCGCCTCCCGGAACGCCAACGCGATCAGTAAGAGCGCATAGCCGATGAAAAAGGCTTCTGCGAGATTCGCGCGGCCGGAACCCTTCACCTCATTCGGCCTCAACAGGAGCGGAAAAAGGATGATCAGCGCCAGGATGTTGAACGGCGAAAGATCGAGGAAGTTATTGATGCCGCCGAAGCCGGGCACGGTCTTGCTGGCCGGCGGAAGGGCGAATAACAGAAGCAGATAGACGGCAGGCCTCAGTTTCTCGCCGGCGGAGAGGGCGAGCGCCGCGACGGCCATTGCAAAAAGCATCAGCCAGTAATTCGGAACGAGAAAGGCGATCGCCGTCACGGCGAGATAGAGATTGCGCCATCGCGCCAGCGTCGCCGGCGGCACGATGTCGCCGAACGCCATGCGCGCATAGACGAACGCTCCAGCGGAGAGAACGGCGACGACGAATAGCGCCTTCAGGGATTCGATCATCCGCGTACGGTCACAGGTCTATGCCCCATTCGCCCTTGACGTCGAAGCCGTAGCGGTCCTTAAGGCGCCTGAGGTCGGGCGCGAGCGTATCGATAAGCCGGCTCTCTTCCTCCGGGGTCAAGCGGAATCGGCCCTTCGCCTCGGTTTGCGGCCGCGTCTTGTCGCGCAGACGGTTGCGCAGATCGCTCGGCGTCACCGCGCGTATCAGGGTGCGGGCGGGCGCAAAGTTCGCCGCCGCGCGCCACAGGGGGTGAATGTCGCGGCTGCGCCACACCTGCTCGCCGGCGTTCTTGCGTTCGACCGTCGCGGGCAAGAAGGCGGAATCGACGCCAAGGTGGTCGCACGCCTCCCGCATTGTCTGCTCCGGCTCGCGCGCCATGCGCTCGACGGAGGTCACGAGGAGGGCGCCGTTGTCGAAATAGGCGGCATACTGATCGAGCTGCTTTGCATAGCTGGAAACCGCCAGCGACACCGGCGAGACCCCCGCATCAAGACTGTGATCGGGGCGGTCGGAGTCGATCCTGCCGACTTCGCGCCGCTTGTGCTGAACGTGTTGGGCGTGACTTTCGATGCGGCGCAAAGGGTGACGCAAGCAATAGATGAGCCGGAAGTCGCCGCCGAAAGCGCGCAGCCGCGCTGGGACGTCGCCGCAATAGGGGTGTTTGGCGTAGTCCGTGCTGCCGTCCAGCCGGATATGATGAACGTCGGCGTCAAAGGCGAAGAGCGTATGGTAATGGTCGCGCCCTTTGCTGAACTGGCCGTCAAAGGCGAAAAAGCCGGGCTCTTTGGGATGCGACGGCGCGACGGCGGGATGCGCGGCGAGATGGTCGAAGAGCGTCGTTGTGCCCGCCTTCATCGCGCCGATGATCAGGGCGTAACGCTCCATGAACTCTTGCCTCTTCAAACTGACAACAGGGAGCATGTCTCCTATCAAGTTTCGCGCCCCTTGCGCCAGATTGCGCCGGCGCGCGGCGACATGCCTCTTGCATTGCGCGCGCGTTGACTTATCGCCAGCCCGTCGCCCACCCGGCCGCCGTTAACCAAGGACAGCCATGCTTTCCCGCCTGCGCGCGCTCCTTTCGCCCGGCGCTTCCCTTAAGGGCCGGGCGCTGAAGGGCGGCGTCGTCGCGCTCGGCGGCTTTGGGGCGGCGCAGGCCATCAGGCTCGCGTCGAACCTCATCATGACGCGCTTGCTCGCGCCCGACGCCTTCGGCCTCATGGCGGTCGTCCTGGCGATCGAGATCCTGATCGGCATGCTGAGCGACCTGGGGCTCGACGCCAGCATCGTACGGTCGAAGCGCGGCGCCGAGCCGGAATTTCTTGCGACCGCACGGACCATGCAGCTCGTCCGCGCGCTGTTCATCGCCCTCATCATGTTGATGGTGGCGGCGGCGATCCCTCCGCTTGTCGCCGCCGGGTTCTTTCCGGCGGGGTCTGTTTACGCGGATCCGCGGCTTCCCTGGTTCATGGCCTTGATGGCGTTGTCGGTCGTGGTCGCCGGCTTCAACGCCATGCGTGTCGCGCTTCACAATCGATCGTTGAACATCATTCCGGTCGTTCGCCTTGAACTCGGGGCGCAAACGATCGGCGTCGCGGCGACCGTCGCCGGCGCGCTTGCAGGGTTCGGCGCCTATTCGCTCGCTATCGGCGGGGTCATCGGCGCCGCCGCCAAAACCCTCGGCTCGCATGTCCTGCTTTCGGGACCGCCGGCGCGGTTCGGGTTTGATCGGGCGCATTTCAAAGAGATTTTCGGGTACGGGAAGTGGTTGCTTCTAGCGTCGACTCTGGGCTGGCTCGTCCAGCGCGGCGACCAGGTGCTCTTTGGGTGGCTCTTTGAATCGACCGCCTTCGGACTTTACTCCATCGCCGTGATCTGGATTTTCTCCGCGCGCAACCTGATTGAAATGGTGCAGCGGCGCGTTGCCTATCCGGCCCTGTCGGAGCTTCACCGCGACCGGCCGCAAGATCTGACGCGGGTCTATCGGCGCATCCGCCTCGTCTATGAAGCCGGCTGCGCGGCGTTGTTTCTCGCCGTCGTCGCTTCTGCGGACATCGTCGTCAAGGTTCTTTACCCTGACGCCTACGCGGATGTGGCGCATTATCTCCGTCTCCTGTCGGTGACCATTCTCCTGGTGCCTTACAAGCTTTTATCGACGGTTGTTCTGACGGGCGGCGACAGCCGAAACTTCACCATCATCGCCGTCGCGCCTGGCGTCGCCCTGTTCGGTCTGACGCCGCTGGTGCTCGACTGGCGAGGGCCGGACGCGGCGATCTTGTTCGCTGCGCTGACGCCTTTGCTGGCGATACCATTCAACTGGAGATACGCCGCGAAGTTCGTCAAGATCGATTATCTGCGGGAATCCGCGATGGCGATCTTTGCGATCGCCGCCGGATTTATGCTGCTGCGCTTCGCCTGACGATCGCGCCGACGACACGGAAAAGAACCATGATTGACGTAAAAAAAACTGACATTGAGGGCGTCTTGATCCTGACGCCGAAACGCTGGGCGGATGCGCGCGGTTTTTTCGTGGAGACCTGGAACGCCGACAGATTTCTGCAGGCGGGCGTCGCGCAGGACTTTGTCCAGGACAATCATTCCTATTCCGCCGAAGCCGGGACCGTGCGCGGATTGCATTACCAATCGCCGCCGCGCGCGCAGGCGAAACTTGTCCGCGTCATGCGCGGCGCCGTCATCGATGTCGCCGTCGATGCGCGCAACGGGTCGCCGACCTACGGCCGGCATGTGCGAATG
>CAZNXR010000261.1:0-4042 GCA_964576815.1 uncultured Caulobacterales bacterium
CGACGCCGAAGCCCTCGGCCTGCCCCGAATGCAAGGCGGTCGGATCGCTTGCGCCGTGCGGGCCGGGCGTCGAACGCATCGCCGAAGAAGCCGAGGCGCGATGGCCGCACGCGCGGCGGCGCGTCCTGTCGTCCGACCTCGTGCAGTCCCCGCGCGAGATGCGCGCGCTCCTCGACGACATGGAGGCCGGACGCATCGACATTCTCGTCGCGACGCAGATGATCGCGAAGGGGCATCATTTCCCGCGTCTGACGCTGGTCGGCGTCGTCGACGCCGATATGGGCCTTGCGGGCGGGGACTTGCGCGGGGCGGAGCGCACCTATCAGCTGCTCTCGCAGGTCGCAGGCCGCGCGGGCCGCGCCGAGCGTCCGGGCGAGGCGCTGATCCAGACCTATCAGCCGGATGCGCCGGTCTTCGCGGCGCTCGCGGCCGGGGATCGCGACGGTTTCCTCGAAGCGGAAGCGGCCGGCCGCGCCGAGCTCGGCTTTCCTCCTTACGGGCGCCTCGCCGCGCTGCAGCTCCGGTCGGCCGACGAGGCGGCGCTGAAAGCGTCGGCCGCAGCGCACCGCGCGGCTGCGCCGTCCGCGGAAGGCGTCACGGTGTTCGGCCCGGCGCCCGCCGCGATCTATCGCGTGCGCGGCGAGGCGCGCTTGCGTTTTCTCGTGAAGGCGCGGCGCGACATCAGCCTGCAGGCGTTCGTCGCGGACTGGCTCTCCCGCGTGAAGCCGCCGGCCTCGGTGCGCCGCTCGATCGACATCGATCCTTTTTCTTTCAGCTGACTGTCACTGTCACCGTCGCCTTCGCGGGAACGCCCTGGCGGTTCTTCACCCAGTAGTCGAACCGGTCGGTTCCGCGAAAATCCGGGAACGGACGATACTCGAAGGTCCCGTCGGGAAGCTGCATGATGTTTCCGTTGCGCGGGAATGTGTGGCCGGCGGGCTTGAGGCCGCCGTCATTGCTGCGATCGTTGGCGAACGCGTTGATCCTCACCGATCCGTCCGCCGAAACGCGCGCGGTGTCGTTCGCAGGGCTGGGCGCGCCCGCGCGGATGTCGAGCGTTCCTTGATCGCCTGCCGATCCGTCGAATAGCCGCGCCGGGAAGGCGAAGCCGGACGGCACGCGCAGCACGAACCGCGTCTGGTGAATGTCGCCGTAGATGCGGTCGGAATAGAATTCCGGCACGGAGGCCGCGCGCTCCCGGCTCGGCAGCGTCCACCAGCCGAGTTCCCTGATCAATTCCTGGACATTCGTAAATGTCGTGCGGAACTCCTCTGCGGCGATCGGGTAGGGCGTCTTTCCCGAGGCGTCGGTCTTTTCGCCGGAGATGATCGTGTTGACCCCGGTCGTCGGATTGGCGAGGCCGTTTCCCCAGCGGAAGTCGACGCGCGGCGCGACGCGCGGGGGAACCGACGCGAGCACCTGGTCGGTCGGATCCCGATTGGCGATGTCCTGGCGCAAGGAGCCGGAAATTCTGACGTTCGCCAGCGTATAGCGTTTGTTCGCCGTGAACATCCGGGATTCCGATTTCGACAGATCGACGCCGTTATCGAAGCCTTTGACCGTCGTGTTGACGGCGACGAGGTCGAAGGTGTTGCGACCGAATGACAGGCCGATCGACGTCCGCGGCCGGAACGGGCGCGCTTTTGCGCCGATCAGCCGGCTGTTCATGACGGTATAGCGCGAGGTGTAAGTGAGCTGCAGGCCGTTCCACACCTCCCAGGCGCGGAAATCGTCGATCACCGAACGGATGTCGTGCGGCTCCAACGGCCGGTCCTTGACGACGTGGAAGCCGACTTCGCTGGCGATGACCTCATTCTCCGTAAACTGAAGGATCGCTGGCTTGTCGATCGACTGGTCCTGGAAACGCAGCGCGCCGGGCGTGCACAAGGCGCTGCGCGCGAATTCGGGCGTCAGCGGAAAGCGGCTGCCGAGGTCGTTGTTGCGGTGGAAGAAAACAAAACCGAAACCGCCGGTCATGCTGACGGCGAGGTTGCGATGCAGACGGACGAGCCGGCTTTGCATCCAGTAGCCGTCGCCGGTCCGGCCGAGGTCGAAGGCGTGCACGTCGCCGGCGTTCTTGACGATGTGATCGACGCCGACGCCCTTGATCGCCGTGTTCTCGACCCAGGCGCCCGTCTCGTTTCCGCTCTCCGCGACGAAGCCGGCGCCGAAGGCGTTGTAGACGTTCGACTGGTAAACGAACGCCTTGCCGCCATGCTGGGCGAGGCCCCAGCCGGGCGATCCCCAGATGGCGACGCCGCGCACGACCGGCGCGAGATTATCGGCCGGAAAGCCCGGCTGATGAAGGTGCAGCGGATAGCGGCCCTTCACGTTCGACGTCGCCGACGGCGCGGTCAGCGACGCCGCATCGACGGCGCGTTGCGACTTGTCGGTGCGGCCCATCTCGAAGAACTCGGCGCCCTCAAGGGTCGTCTCGATCGACATGAAGAGCGAATGCGCGCGCCGGCTCGGCGCCAGCGTCGCGCCGTTTTCCGTCGCAAGACGCACATTGCGCGAATAATTGACGAGATAGGCGCCGAGGTCCGCTTCCGGCGCGAGGTGATCGTAGGAAAGCTTCGCATCGAGCGTGACGTTCGCTCCGCTGATCGACCGAATGAACCGAACTTCGTCCTCGCTCGGGCTCGCGAGGGTCACTTCCCCTTTCACTGTTTGCGGCAGCCAGCGCGTGCCGGTCAGCACGACGCGGTCCCCGACCCGCCAGCCGGACGGCGCGGCGCCGAGCCGGACGATCGTGTCGCCGCGCCGCGGCGCGCTCGCGACCTTGGCCCGCGATGTCTTCAGCGCGCCGTAAAGGCGCACGCGCGAGGCCGCGACGAGCCCCTTGCCCGTGAGCGTGCGATCGACCCTCGGGTCGAGCGGGCCGAGGTCCGGAAAGACGATCTCGGCCGTCACCGACGCCGGTATCGGCCGCGACGGCGTGCCGGCGAACAGCTCCCCTCCCGGCGCCACATAGAGAAATTCCGTATTCAGACGATTATTCCGCGAGCGCGACAGTTCGAGGCATCCTTCGACGCGGACGGATTTCAGATTGGGCGTCGAGGCGACGTCGGCGACGACGCTGATCCCCGCCGGAATGACCGCGCGTGTCGTCGGCGCAGTTCCGCCCCAGGTCGCCCGGTCCGACCAGGCGCCGGATCTGACCGCCCTGACGCCGCGACCGGCGGGCGCGAGCGCGTCGAGCGTTGCAAGCGACGCCGCATGCATCGATGCGACGGGCGTCGGCGCGGCGCGCGCGCCGGCGCACGCCTGCAGCGCTTGCGCCCCCGCGCGGGACGGCGTCAGCGCCGCCGCGGCAAAAAGGCCGCAGATCGCGGCCGCAAAATATCGTCCCCCAATATGGCCTGAAAGCACGCATCACCTCCGCACGGGTTTCCCGGGCGGTGGTAGGCAGCCCGCGCGCGGCGGCCACCTTAATTGTCGTAAAGTCACGGGAACTTAATATCGGCGGGCCTGATTCGGATTACGAATTAGATAGTTTGTATAAAGATGATTTAGCGGGCGTGGAGGCGGCGGGAATCCTGCGCCGCAAGCATTGCGCCCCGAGCCTCTGGATTCCCGCTTGCGCGGGAATGAGCGGGGAAAGAGCGCGACTCAATCTGCTCGCAACCCGGTCTAAGCCGCGCCGATGAAGGGAACGCCGCGCTTGCGGCCGTCGTCGTCCATGCCGAAGCCGACGATGAAATCGTCGGCGCCCGCTTCGAAGCCGACGAAGTCAGCGTCGATGTCGGCGCTGCGTCCGGTTTGCTTGCGGATAAGTACGCAGATCTTCGCGTCGGCGGCGCCGGCGTCGAGCACCATGTTCTTCGCAAAATGAAGACTGCGGCCGGTGTCGAGCACATCATCGACGATGAGAACGCGCCGGCCTTCGAGCGGCAGCGAGAAATCCTTCAGCAGTTTGACGACGCCCGATGAAGCGCGCGCGCCGCCATAGCTTGACAGCTGCACGAAATCGACGAGCGGATCGGCCCCGAGCCGGTTGAGCGCGCGCAACAGGTCGGCGGCGAAAACGAACGCGCCTGTC
>CAZNXR010000262.1:0-4038 GCA_964576815.1 uncultured Caulobacterales bacterium
CGCCCACGCCGGATACGACCGGGATTATTGAGAATCTGCTCTAGCCCCAGCGTCTTGGCGCCGACTTCCGAATTCCAGCAGTAGAAGCCGCGGAAAAAGAGATCGGGCGAGCCGTCGGGGAGTTTGCCGGCCTCGATGGGATTCAAGTCATCCACCAGAAACAGGAAAACGTCGCGATCGGAGGCGTAGAACGTCGTTGACTCCCGGCTCACCGCCGCATTCGGATTATAGATGCCCGTGCGCCAGTCGAGTACGCCGGGGATTTTCCAGCGGGTGTCGCCGACGCCGTCGCCGGCGATCTTCATCACCGCCGAGACCAGGTCGTGGTCATAGATGCGGCCATAGTCGGGTCGGTGACGGCCCGGAGCTCCATGCGGCCGTCTTCCGTCTCCAGCGTCTTCACCTGCTCGGCGCGATGCGTCGTCAGCCCATATTGCAGATTGATCGCGGCGAGCGGCGCGGGCAGCTGGCGGAGATAAGACGCCGGCGCGCCGACGAGCGAGCTTAGCTGGCTGAAGGACCAGTGCGTCGGCGCGACGGGCGCGTCGCTCTCCGGGAGAAGGAGTTCGAGCCGCTCGGCATTGTCGCGGGAGGCCTCGACGCGGATCGCGGCGCTCTCGACCGTTCGCGTCCGACTGCTCGCGGACCGGCGCTTGACCGACGCATGGAGATCGGTCAGCGAGAGGAACCGCTCATCGTCGGGCCGCGAGAACCATTCGGACGAAACAAGTCCGACCCGCGACCCGCGCGAGACATCGACCTTGTAGCCGCCCGACGCATCGGGACGGGCATCCAGAACCTGAAAGGACATAGGAATTCTCCGCGACGGGCGGCGGAAAGACCTCCTCTCCGCCTCAAATTCCCGTCACGGACCAACCGCCCACGCTCTCACTCGGTGAGGGTGACAGGCTGAATGCTCCGGAATTTCGTGACGCCCACTACTTCCGGGAAGATGGCCTATCGGCAATCGTTAGTATCGAAAAAACACGCAATCGGGATTCCGCATGTTCGGCGACAGCTTGAGGGTCCTTTTGGAGCGAAGCGCTCGTCGAAACCAGGAGAACGTTATTCCTTCAGAAGAGACAGGAACGTGGGATTGATGAACAGCTTTTCGCGGCCTTCCTTCCGCTCCTCGAGCACGCCGACATCGACCAGCGCCTTCAAATAGGCGGAAGCGGTCTGACGTTGTGCAAGGCCGGCGTCCACGAGAGTTCCGATGCGGCAATAGGGCTGCGTGAAAATGAGTTCGGCGAGTTCGCGCGAGTACACGCCGGGCGCTTCGGTCTTTATTCTCCGCGCTGTCTCGTCAATCAGTTTTCGAATGGATCCGATCTTGTCGGTTGTCGATTTCGAGGTCGCAGCGACGGCGTTCAGCATGAAGACGATCCACGGCTCCCAGGCGGCCTTCTTCGTCACGTTGAGAAGGAGATCGTAATAGTCCCTTTTGTTGGCGATGATGTGCCGGCTGAGATAGAGGATCGGCGTCGTCAGAAGGCCCTGCTCGATCAGGAGGAGCAGATTCAGGATGCGTCCGGTCCGGCCATTCCCGTCCGTAAACGGATGGATGGCTTCAAACTGATAGTGCGACACGGCCATCCGAATGAGCGGATCGATATCCGTTTCCGCGTGAATGTAGCGCTCCCAATTTGCGAGGAGACCCCGCAAGAGCGCTTCGCCTTCCGGCGGCGTGTAGACTATTTTTCCCGCCGCCTCATTGAGGAGCGCCGTGCCGGGCGTCGCTCGAATGTCCATTTCGGCGCCCCTGATCGTCGAGCAAATCTCGACGGCGGTCTTCGTCGACAGCGGGCGGCGCTTCAGCGACTCTACGCCCTGAAAGAGGGCCGTCCGGTAGCGGAGAGCCTCCTTCGTCGCCGGGTCGGCGTTCCCTTGTTTGTCGGCGGCGAACTGGAAAAGGCGATCGGTCGTGGTGACGATGTTCTCGATTTCCGAGCTTGCCTGCGCTTCGAGAAGCGGGATCGAATTGATCAGCACCGTCTGGTTCGGGATGAGGTCGCCAGCGACCTTGAGTTCCGCCAGCGCCGCCCGCGCCTCGATGCATGCTCTCAGAACGCGCTTCGTTTCGATGTTTGGGGTCGGCGGCAAGGGCGGCAGGTCGGCATAGGGGCGGTCGGCCGCGAACTTTAATGCGTCGAAGTTTTTTGGTTTGATCGACATATCAGGGGCTTATGTCGATGCCGTCGACAGGTCAAGATTATGTGTACAAAAATGGCAGAAAAATCGACATGTGGTGATAGGATAGCCCTCGAGCCAATTTCTCGGCGAGATATTCAGGCAGAAACTCATACTTTATGTATGACTTTCTGCGGAGAAGGCCCAAGCGGGCCCGACCTTGGATGGTGCGATTACGCTCAGCCGCGGCCCCAATCACCGCCTGTGTTCCGACACTCCGAGTTCATCCCATAGCCAGGTGAAGTCGTAGCTCGCGATGGAATCGTCGGGATCCGGCCGTCCGGAGCTGTTTTCCAGCATCTTCAGCCAGTCGACCACCATCTCTCGGCCCTTGGCTGTCTTGGCGGCCCGGCGCGGCGAGCGGTTACCGAGCGCGGGGATCGGCTCATCCAATGTGCGTCGGTAGTGGTCCGTCAAACGTTGGTGCACGACGCGCTTCATCTCGTCGGGCGGCAAAGGCGGCGGCTCGGCGTTCATCGCCGCCCGCTGCGGCGGCGCCGACATCATCTGCTCGAGCGTCTGCCTTTCGATCAGAGGCGCCCGAACAAGGCCCGCAAGGGCTGGCTCAAGCATCGCCCGGCCACGATCAGCTCGGCCTGCTGAGTTGACCGAGAGGGTCACCGCCTTTGTGTTGATCTCCACATTGCCGAGAACGATCGCGCCGTCGTCCATAGTGGCGCCAAGGGTTTGCGCGGTCGCGGCGTTTCGCGCCGGTGCCGTGCGGGCCTTCTTCCCCGTGTCCAGCCAGTTCCAAAAGCTGTCGTTTTCCTTTCGCAGAGCCGGCAGCGCGTCGAGCGCCGATCGGATCGCGGGCAGCTTCGCCTTCGATTGAAGCGGAAAATGCAACGTAACGAACTCGAGCGGTTCGCCGTCGGTATTCTGCATCGCCGGCGGCGACGGATTAAGGGCGCGGCAAAGCACGTCATCCAGCCAAAGGCTGCTGAAGAGGGAGGCGGCTCCGGCCAGCACCTCATCTGAGGTTGCCTTGGATGCGAGCGCGTCCTTATCGGCCGGCTCGCCGAGCGGGCGCGCACGCTTGACGGCTTCCGCCCGCGCCTTCTTGCGAAGCCGCTCGATCGACGCCAACGCCTCGTCCGCAAGGCGATGATCGAACGCCAGCACCGCCCCGGTGATCTGAGTTTTGCCGAGGACGGTCACGATCCGCGCCGCGATTCGGTCCCATTGTTTCAGGCTGCGCGTCGCCGAGCGCTCGAACACGCGAACCGGGTCACCACCGCGGATCAAGTCGCGGGCCAGAAAGCTCTCGCCGACGACGATGCCGCTCACTTCATAAAGGCTCATCGTCGAACGCCGCAGCGCATCGACATAGGCGCGCCTTCCAGCGCTTTCCTTCCAGCCGTGACGTTTCAGGTAGTCGTCGGCGACGTTTCGCTCGTCGGGAGCGGCCGACACGAAGTCCTCAAACGCGCAGCCCCAGAGATTTGAAACACCGTGATCGCCGATGATATCGGCCAGGTCATCCAGCTTGACGCCGACGCTGCGGCAGGCCTTGCCGACATGGCGCTGGAAGGCAGCTTCAAACGCGCCCGCCCACTCGTCGCGGCGCACCCATTTGATTAGCCCCTCGATCGAATGAACTGCCGCCATCGGGGCTCCACTCCGCCTATTTCTCGTGAAGATAAAGACCGGCAGTCGCGCGGAAAATCACCGGTGGCGTTTGCGTTCTCAATAGCCCCGACCCCCGATAGCACGGAAACGCTCGCGGCGCTCGACCTCGCTCCAAGGGCTTGCGCCTCAGTTTGAAAACGGGCGCTCAGCTCCCTGACCGGCAGGTATTGAGCGACACGGCCCTCCGCAACATTGCGGCCAACTGAGCCGGATTGGCCC
>CAZNXR010000263.1:0-4029 GCA_964576815.1 uncultured Caulobacterales bacterium
TAAAGGCGCGACGTCTTGTCGATACGACTTACGACGCGCTGATGGCGGGGATCGCTGCGATAGCGCCGGGCAAGTCTCTACGCGATGTCGGCCGCGCCGTTCAGGCGACCGCCGAAGAGCAGGGCTTTTCAATCGTCCGGGACTTTTGCGGTCACGGTCTCGGGCGCGTCTTTCACGATGCGCCCAATGTCGTTCATTACGCCGAGTATCGCGACCGGTTCGGAACGCATCATGCGCCCGACATCGAGCTTCGTCCGGGCATGTTTTTCACCGTCGAGCCGATGATCAATGAAGGCAAGCCGGACGTGAAGGTGCTGAAGGACGGCTGGACCGCCGTAACGCGCGACAAGTCGCTCTCCGCGCAATTCGAGCACTCGGTCGGCGTCACCGAAACCGGCGTTGAGATCTTTACAAAGTCGCCGGCCGGCCACGACCGCCCGCCTTACGCGGCCTGAACAAGACCTGCGCTTTCCTGCGCCGTGCAAACGCGATAAGCCTCGCGCGAAATCCTCAGCTTGCAACGCCCGATGTCCGCAAACGAAGTCGACTCTCCGACGACGCCCGACGAGAAGCCGCACTGGCACGGCCACCGCGACCGGCTGCGCGACCGTTTTGCGCGCGCCGGCGCCGCCGGTCTCCAGGACTATGAGCTGCTGGAGCTGCTGCTGTTCAGGTCGAAACTTCGCGGCGACGTCAAACCGCTCGCGAAAGCGATGATGGCGCGGTTCGGCGGCTTTGCAGAAACGCTTGCGGCGCCCGTTGAGCGCCTCCTCGAAATCGACGGGGTCGGCGAAGGAACCGCGCTGGAACTCAAGATTGTCCACGCCGCCGCGCTGAAGCTTGCGCAGGAGCGGGTGCTGCGGCGCCCGGTCATCTCGTCGTGGGATGAACTGCTCGCCTATTGCCGGGCGTCGATGGCGGACGAAAAGATCGAGCAGTTCCGGATACTCTTTCTCGACAAGAAGAACATTCTCATCGCCGATGAAGTGCAGCAGAAAGGCACGATCGATCATACGCCGGTCTACCCGCGCGAAGTCGTCAAGCGCGCGCTTGAGCTATCCGCCTCGGCGATCATCCTCGTGCACAATCATCCGTCCGGCGATCCGACGCCGAGCCGGGCGGACATCGAAATGACGAACCAGATCGTCAAGGCGGCCCAGACGCTCGGCGTCAGGGTCCACGACCATCTGGTGATCGGTCATCGCTCGCAGGCGAGCTTCAAAGGGCTTGGGCTGTTGTAGCGGCGCGGTGGGCCGTTTCAGCCTTTCTTCGACTCGGATTTGCCCCAGATCCTTTCCCACCATTTGTCCTTTTTGGGCGGGTCGAAAGACTGGCCGGCGCCTTTCATTTTCGTGCGGATGTCATCGACGTCCCAACCGGTCAACGTCGCTAGCGTCTGCGCTTCGGATTCGAAGCGCTTGGGCAGCGTCTTGCGATACTCTTCCCCGGCCTCGCATTTGGCGTCGCCCTTGTAAGGGTGGCGCATCACATAGCGGCCCTGAAAATTCTCGCGGTCGCCGGTCTCCTTGAACATCAGGTCTTCGGGAAAATGCGCCGCGTCGTAACTGACATGAAGGCGCGTGACGAAAACGTCGGCCGGGCCGCCAGGCGGCGCCGGACGGCGCGGGCGAACGGACCGGTTCGGCGCCTCGCCCTCCAGCCAGTAGACGCCGAGCTCGCGAAGCTCGTCGTTCGACAGGGGATCGGCCGCGCAAGGGTCGCACCAGGCCATGTCCCATGCGTATTCGAGAAAGACCGCGCGCTCTGATTCCCGCTTCGTCTGCTCGGCGAACATCGCTTTGTAGAAGTCGCCGAACTGGTCTTTCACGTAGACCGGAACGTCCATGCCCGTCGGCAGCTTTACGGTGCGGTAGTTCGTCGTCTCAACGCGGCCCGTGCGGGTCAACGCGAAGACGAACAGCTCCTGCTTGCCGTCGGCGTTGACGGTGCCGAGGCGGATCGGCAGCATGAATCGCGGATGTTCGAAGGCGACCTGTAAGGGGCGAAGATATTTGAGGCCCGTCTTCGACTGTTCTTCAAGATTGACCTTGGCGACAAAGAACTTCGTACCCTGACGGATATAGCTCGTCAGCGTCTCCTCCGCGCCGGCGGGCAGCTTGTAGCCGTTCTGCTTCAGCCATTGCGCCAGGCCGCCCGATTCCTTCGCGGAGAGGATCTGGATGTCATATTCGCCGACCGTGTATTCCGCCTCGACCGTGACGCCGAGCGCGGCGTCGCCCTTTCGGCGCTCGGCGTCAGCGGCCTGCGGCGCAGCGGCGGTTGTGGCGAGTTCGGAATAGTACCGGCCGACATCGCAAGGATCTTCGTCGAAATATTCGACAAGACGCGGCGCGGTGTAGGCGTCGAGATGGTCGAGGATCGCGTTCTCGGTGACGTGGATCTGGCCTTCCTCCAGCACCACGGGCACCGGGATCACCATGGCGAATTCCTTCAGCGCCCCTTGGTAATCGTTGGCGAGCGTCATCACCGTGCGGTCGCCGTCGCGCATGATCGCGACTTTCGAGGCTTTGTTGAACAGCTTCGTGTCCGCCTTGGCGACGTAGAATCCGCAAAAAGCGACGGCACCGCCCGCCGCGGCGGTCGCGGCGATCACGGAGGCGGCGGCGATCAGGATTTTCTTGAGGCTTCTGGGTTTCATCAAAGTCTCTCCCTCTGGTTGTTCATTCGGCCGGCGCGATGTTGCGCGGGCGGGTGAAGGCGAAGGACAACCGCGCAGGCGCGGCGCCCCATTCATAGCCGCGCAGCGGCGGCTTCAAGGCGAAATAGCGCAGCAGTCCCAGAAGGAACGGCGCATAAAAGATGCCGTCGCTGATGAAGAAGTGGAACTGCAACACATAGGCGATCAGTGCGGCGAGCCCGACAAACAGGGCGCGCTCGCGCGGGTTCTCCGGCGTCGTCTTCGGATCGGAGATCATGAAAAACGCAAAGAGTATCAGCGCCCCGTGGCCGAGGCGGAGGGCCGGGATCGTCAGCGGATCGCCGAGGTAAAGCGCGCGCCCGAGGACGAGCGCGGCGTAGACCCCGAGATAGATCAGCGCCGCGTCAAGCCGTGATGCGCGCCAGCAGACGAGCGCGCCGAGCGCGGCGATCATGATGGCGAAGGCGGGGCTCGATCCCCATTCGCCGGTCGAAGTCCACGCGGCCCCGCCAAGCGCGATCATCGCGACTATGCCGATATTCGCGGGGTTGAAGACGTGGCGTCCGCCCCGGCGCAGGGCGAATTTCGAGCCCGTTCCGATGAGGGCGGCGGCGACGAACGGCCAGACCTCGTTCGCGCGCAACAGCAGGCAAAGCGACAGGCCGGTGATCAGTGCGCTCTTCCAGTCGAAGCGGCCTGCGACGAGCAGCGTGCCGACCCCTTGCGCGATGAGACTTGCGCCGATCGCTGCAAGAATTTGCGTCATCCCGATCCGGAAATCGAAAATGGCGAGCCCGGTGAGAAGGATCGCCGCCTGACCGCATATCTGGAACCAGCGGGCATCCTTCGGCAGGGCGAGGGGGGCGATCATCGGCGGGCGGAGCGTCCATCGTCGGCGGCGCACGATAAGCGCGCCGATCGCGGCGAAATAGAGGCCCCAAAGGGGTCTGACGGCGCCGTTGCCGGCGCGGCCCTTACGCGGCAAGGTGCGTCGCCTTTTCCGGAGCCTTCGATGCGCAGCCTGCTCGCCGTCCCGCTAATTGTCATCGCCGCCGCTTGCGCGCCGCAACCGGGCGGCCAGCTCCCCGCGTCGCAGCCGGCGCAATCGGCGGCCGCTTCCGATCCTTATGCGGCAAAACCGTTTGTGACGCTCGTCAATCCGGAGTGGACGCGCGACGCGGTGATCTATCAGATCAACACGCGCCAGTTTACGCGGGCGGGAACCTTTGCGGCGGCGGAGCAGGAGCTGCCGCGCCTGAAAGCGCTCGGCGTTGATATCCTTTGGCTGATGCCTATCCACCCGATCGGGGAGAAAAACCGGAAGGGATCGCTCGGCAGCCCCTATTCGGTGAAAGACTATCGAGGGGTCA
>CAZNXR010000264.1:0-4020 GCA_964576815.1 uncultured Caulobacterales bacterium
TCGATCGCCGGTCCGTTGCTCTTCTTATCCATTCCGTTTTTCCCTCCCGCCATCGGCGGCTGCTGAACAGCTTTTGGAGCCGAAAGAAAAGCGCGCGGTCCCCACCGCCGCGCCAAGGCCCCACATTGGCGAGCGCAAGACCCTGATTCTAAAGGACTGACGTGCCGATCGGGCGGCAGAGTGACCCGATTTTGGGAATTTGCAAGGGCTTGACCGCTGAAGGAACGCGGGCCGAGCGTTGTCGAAAGGTCTGCACCCCGTGCGTCATGACAAGAAGGGCGGCGGCATCCGCGCCGCCGCAGGGAGGAACTGAAAATGTTGATCGCTATCACCGCCGCAGCGCTCGCCGCCGGTCAGAATGTCGAGGTCCGCTCCCTCGCGGAAGGACAAGCTCCGCCGCCGGCGCGCGTCGAGGACGTCGCATGGCTTGCCGGGCGCTGGATCGGAGAGGGGTTAGGGGGCTGCTCGGAAGAAAACCTCGCGCCGCCGGTCGCCGGCCAGATGATGGGTATGTTCCGTCTGACGAAGCCTGACGGCTCCCTCTGGTTCTACGAATTTTACACGATCGCTCCGAAAGGCGACTCAATCGCGATGCGGATCAAGCACTTCAATCCGGACATGAGCGGGTGGGAGGACAAAGACGGCTTTGTCGAGTTTCCGCTGGTCGCCCTTGAAGCGGGCGCCGTTTATTTCGACGGCCTCACCTATGCGCTTGACGGCAAGAAGGGATTGAAGGCGGCGGTTCGCATCGGCGACTCCGATACAGGCGTCTTCACCCTTCACAAGGCGAAAGCCGGCGAGGGGTGCCCGTCAGCAACACGCCCCTGACGTCGCGGCGGCGGCAGAAGTCTGCCCGAACGGCGCGTTCGTTCCGCAGCCGGGGAAGATGCCGTAATGCGTCGACCAGTCGCCGATGAAATCGAACCACGGCGCAAAACGCGACTCGGACAACATGCGGTAGGTGTTGCCGCAAACCGGAAAGATGCGTCCCTTCTCGATGCGGTGATGATTGTCGAGGTCGAACACCGTTTCCGCCCCGGCGATAGCGCCCTTGTAGATCACGGCCTGGCCGTAATCCTCGCAAGCCGGTTCCAGCCCGTCGATCGCAAACAGGCGATAGGTGGCGGACCAAAAAGCAGCCGGCGCGAGTTTTTCCTTCAACGCGCTATTGTTGATCGAGAGCGGCCGGTCCGTGACCAGCCTCGGATCGGCGAAACCGGCCCGCTTCGCCATGTTCAGGAAGTCGTTCCAGTAAAGGGCGCCGCCGAGGCACTCGCCGCGCGCGACCGGATCGTGGCGCAGATCCTCGCCGAGGCGCCGGTCGGCGTAAACGTCGGAGAAATAGAACTCCCCGCCCGGCTTCAAGAGGCGGCGCGCGGCGGCGAACACGGCCGGTTTGTCCGCACAAAGATTAATGACGCAGTTGGAGACGATGATGTCAAACGACGCCTCTTCGAGGCCGAGGTCGACGAGCCGTTCGATGTCGCCTTCGATGAACGAGACGTTCGCCCGGGGGTAGCCGTACCGCTCCGCATGCCAGTCAACATGCTTGCGCGCGACGGCGAGCTGCTCGGGCGTGAAATCGACGCCGACGACCGAGCCCTCTGCGCCGACCAGCCGCGACAGGATGAAAGCGTCCTGGCCGGAACCGCTTCCGAGGTCGAGAACGCGCGCGCCTTCAAGCGCCAGCGGCGCGACCAGGCCGCAACCGTAATAGCGGGCGGCGACTTCCGGATGCACGTCGCGATAGAGCGGCCGCAACCGCTCAGGGACGGCGTCCACCGTGCAGCACGCATCGGTTTTCAGATCCGCCGACGATTGCAGGGTCTTGCCGTAATAGTCCTTCACCGATTGGTGGATGTTCACCGGGCCGCCTCGTGAAAACCGGACTGATGTGCGGAATTGGACCGCACTTCAATAGGGCGGACGGGCCTGTTGCAGGAATGTGATCGCATGGCGGACGCGGTATCGCACCGGCGCGCGTTCACCAATTTCGCGCCTTACTTCCGCTTGCTTGTCCTGTCAGGATAGGCGGGATGAGCATTCTCGGCGTCCGTGAAAAATTGCGCGCTCCGATCAGGGCGCGGCTTGACAGCGCCGCCTCGGCCTTCCTTGAGGGCGATGGCGAGCGCCGCGTCGATTTCACCGCGCCTGCGGGCGAGGCCGCGCTCGCCGATCCGGACTCCGTATCGTGGCGCATCTTCAAAAATCCTGTCGCGCTGTTCGTCGGCGGGGTCGCCGCGGTGCTGCTCGAACTCGCCGAGCCGCGCATCCGCACCGGCGTTTGGGAACACACGACGTTTCGCACCGATCCGGTGGGCAGGCTGCGGCGGACGGGTCTTGCGGCGATGGTCACCGTCTACGGCGCGCGCAGCGTCTCGGAAAAAATGATCGCGGGCGTCACGCGCATGCACGCGCGCGTGTCGGGCGTGACGCCGACGGGCGTTCCCTATCGCGCGAGCGATCCGGAACTCATGAACTGGGTTCAGGCGACGGCCGCCTTCGGATTTCTTGAAGCCTTCAGTACTTACGTTTCGCCGCTGACGGACGCCGAGCGCGACCGCTATTTCTACGAAGGCCAACCTGCCGCGCGGCTCTACGGCGCCGCCGGCGCGCCGCATTCGTTCAGGGAGTGGAATGCGCTTTACCAACGCATGAGGCCGATGTTCGAGCGTTCCGATATCATCTTCGACTTTCTGTCGATCATGCGCGCGGCGCCGGCGCTGCCGGGCCCGATACGCCTTGCACAGGGATCGCTCATCCGTGCGGCGGTCGATCTTATTCCGGCGGACGCGCGCGATACGCTCGGACTCGGATCATCCTTCGGACTTCGCCCGTTCGAGGGGCTCTTCGTCCGCCGCATGGGCAAGCGCGCCGACCGCTGGCCGCTTCCCTCCAGTCCTGCGGCGCAAGCGTCGGTGCGGATGGGAAGGCCGGCGGACTACCTCTACCGCAAGCGCTGAGGCCGCCCATATTCGTTCGCATACAGAGTAAGGTCGCCGGGATCGCGCGGCCGAATGCGCAAATTTACTTCCGCTCATCCCCGCGCAAGCGGGGAATCAGAGCCAAGGGAGCGCTTCGCCTTGAAAAGAACTCGCGATCCTCGATCTTCTCATGACAAGGCCGGGCGCTGTTTACAGCCGCGAGAAGATTTTGAGCGCCGTCTGGGGCGAGGCGACCGATCCGCTGACCAACATCGTCGATGTTTATATCGGCAAGCTGCGTAGCAAGATCGATCCTGACGACTCAGCGCCCCTGATCGAGACCGTGCGCGGTCGGGGCTATCGGATGGCGGCCGGCGAAGCCGCGGAATAGGCGGGGCGCCGGCCTGTTGTGGTCCGATTCAAAGCAGGCCATTATTGCGCCTTATTTTATCGGGGGTTCCCATGACCAAAATCCTTTGGTGCGCTGCGGCTGTCGCGGCCTTATCCATCAACGCCGCGCACGCGCAAAAGCGCGTCGATAACGACCGCGGCTCGACGAAAAACGTCGAACTGCCGAAATGTGAGAAGAGCCTTGGCTCCGTCGCGCTCGTTGATGGCGACGGTCAGGGCTGGACTTATTACAATCTCGGGGCGCCGTCGGTGCTTCTCAAGGCTTTTGTTCAAAAGTCCGGTTGCTTCAAGCTTGTCGATCGCGGGGCCGGCTTGTCGGCGCTTGAGAAAGAACGGGCTCTCGCCGCCGGCGGACAGTTGCAGAAGAACTCCAATATGGGCGGCGGGCAGGTGAAGGCCGCCGATTATGTGCTTGTCGCCGACGTGGCGAATACCGACTCGAACGCCGGCGGCAGCGGCGTCGCCGGCGTCGCGGGCGCTGTCATCGGCGGCCGCCTCGGCGGGCTTGTCGGGGGCGTGAAGTCAAAGCGCGTCGAAGCGCAAACGGTTCTGTCGCTGATGAACGTGCGGACGTCGGAACTTGAAGCGACGGTCGAAGGATCGGCGTCGAAGAAAGACTTAAGCTTCGGCGCCGGCGCCGGGTACGGTTTCGGGGGCGCCATCGGCGGCGGATATGAGGATACCG
>CAZNXR010000265.1:0-4011 GCA_964576815.1 uncultured Caulobacterales bacterium
GGCGCTGACGACGCTCCGCGCGGCCTGAAGGCGTCACGGAAAGACCAGCCAGCCCCCTGCGGCTTTTTTCTCGCCGAACGCGACGAGGTCTTTCATGAAGACCGGATCGAAGATGCTGCCCGGCGCGGGCGTCAGCGGGGCTTCATCCGCGGTCTGATAAAAAATTCGCGCGGCGGGATTGGCGAGACGCACGGCGGCGAGCGAGTCGAGTTCGTTCTGGTTGAGAATGATCCTCACCGCGCGCTTGGCGTTCGGCAGCGCGCCCGCCTCGCCGTCGATCTCCGCATCTTCGGCGATCGTCGATTTGCCGTTGCGAATGACGTAGAAGACCGGCTGCGGCGCCGTCGCGTCGGCGCGCCGCCAATGCGCATCCTTGACGCCGTCGCATTGCGCGGCGGGATCGCTCATCCGCCGCGCTTCGCAGGCCATCTCGTCGACCACCGCCTTGCGCGCTTTCGCCATCATCTCGCTGACGCTCGCTTCGAAGACCGCGCGCCGGACGCCGCCGTCATACCAGGCGCGCCCGCCGGTGCGGAACTGCTGGAACTCGACCGGCACCGCCGCCGAGGCGAGCATCGCCGCCGTCACGCATTCGCGCGCCGGCTTGTCGCCGCTATTTGCGATTTCCGCCAGGTTCGCAGCGAACAGCGCGCCGGAACGCGCCTCCACGAATCCGACAAAGGCGGGCGCTCCGCCCGCCGCGAGCCGCTTGAGGCGGCAATTGGCGGCGCCGAAATCCGTGTCGGGGCAGAGCGCGTCGCGGATTTCATCCCCGAGCGGAGAAAGACTGGCGTCCGCGCCCTGAACGACGAAGCCGGCGGCGCCGTAGCGCCGGACGAACACATCCTCGGACGCCGGCTGATAGAGCTGCGCGAGATCGAGAAGGTCCTGATCGGCGCGCCCCTTCGGATCGCCCGGTTCATTCGCCAGCGCGGCGAAGGGCGCCTGCATCGCGCCCGTCGAAACGCCGGTGACGATCTTGAAGTCGGGGAGCTGGCCGATATCGGCGAGGCCCTTCAGAAAACCGGCGCCGAACGCGCCCCATTGCCCGCCGCCGGAGAGCAACAGCACCGGATAAGGCGGGGGCGTCTCCTCGCCGGCCGCTGCGCTCTTTACCGCCATGTCCTTCATCGGGGCGAGGAAGGGGTTCGCGCCGCCCGGGCCGGTCCCGATCGGCCGCGCGTAAGTCGAGAAATCGTCGCATCCGACCTCAAGGGGTCCGGCGCTCGCGCAGGCGGCGAGCAGGAGCGCCAGCGCAAGCGCCAGCAGGGGCCGATCGGTCAAGGCGCAGCCTCCATCGGATAAGGGCGGGAAGCTTCTACTCCAAGCCGCGGGAACCGGCAAAGCGGCGCAGCCGGGCGGGACCTCGCCGCGCGATGACGAAAATGTCATCGTTTATTCTGTATACGGATTATCAATTTTGGAGGGCGCGCTCCACCCTCGGTCGAGCGGGCGGCGCGCGCATCCCAATAGCGGGAGCGAAATACCTCAGTAAGTACAGCGGCTTCGTTGGTTAATGCGCGCGTCCCACAAGTTATCCCCCTACTTATCCCCCTAGTTATCCCCCTACTTATCCCACCCCCTTTTTTCGCCCGTAAGATGCGCCGGATTGAAACCGGAGCTGGTCTTGACCGAGACGCGCGCAATTTCCTTTCGCTCATCCCCGCGCATACAGGGACCCAAAGCCGCAAGCGCGGAGCCTGCAGCCATGGATTCCCTCTCGCGCGGGAATGAGCGGAGCGATGCGTTCACCGCCAAATGTCTGCAACGCGCCCCGACGCCCGCGCCCGGCAGAATCCGCATTGTACGGATAAATCCGCTGGAGGCCGCGGAATCGGCGGGTCAAATCTCGGCGGAAAGAGGCGCCGATTCCGGCGTTTGTGGAGAATCGCCGGCGTCAGTCCTTCGACCGCTTCTTCCGGAGATGCGGGGCGAGGGCCTTTTTGCGCAGGCGGACGGATTTCGGCGTCACTTCGACGAGCTCGTCGTCGCCGATATAGGCGATCGCCTGTTCAAGGCTCATCCGCCGCGGCGGCACGAGGCGCATCGCCTCGTCGGCGGCTTTCGTCCGGATGTTGGTGAGTTTCTTTTCTTTAAGCGGATTGACGTCGAGATCGTCGTCCTTGGCGTTTTCGCCGATGACCATGCCCTGATAAACCGCCTCGCCCCCGCCGATGAACAGGAAACCGCGCTCCTGGATGTACCAGAGCGCATAGACGACGGAGACGCCGTCATCGGTCGAGATCAGGACGCCGTTGCGCCGTCCCTCGATCGTTCCCTTGTGCGGGGCGTGCTTCAGAAAAGAGCGGTTCATCACGCCGGTGCCGCGCGTGTCGGTCAAGAACTCGCCGTGATAGCCGATGAGCGCGCGGGCGGGCGCGTGCAGGATGATGCGCGTCTTGCCGGCGCCCGACGGCTTCATCTCGACAAGCTCGCACTTCCGGCGCGTCAGCTTTTCGATGACGACGCCGGTGAACTCGTCGTCGACGTCGATGAAGACTTCTTCGATCGGTTCGAGAAGCTGCCCGCTCTCGTCCGTCCGCGTGACGACGCGCGGGCGCGAGACGGAAAGCTCGAAGCCTTCGCGGCGCATGTTCTCGATGAGGACGCCGAGTTGCAATTCGCCGCGGCCGGCGACCTC
Source organism: uncultured Caulobacterales bacterium (assembly GCA_964576815.1). GTDB lineage: Bacteria > Pseudomonadota > Alphaproteobacteria > Caulobacterales > Parvularculaceae > Amphiplicatus. Next base: position 2,642 of record CAZNXR010000265.1, read on the forward strand.
CATCGCGTCGCCGTCTTCGGTGTCGCGCACGCGGATGGCGACGTCGCCTTCCGCCTGGCGCAGCAGCCTCTCGCGGATGACGCGGCTTTGCACCTTGTCGCCTTCGCGCCCGGCGAGCGGGGAATCGTTCGCCGAGATGGTGATGGCGAGCGTCGGCGGGTCGATCGGCTGGGCCGGAATAATGGTGTCGTTCTCAAGATCGCAGAGCGTGTCTGCGACCGACGCGTCGCCGAAGCCGGCGAGCGCGACGATGTCGCCGGGCTCGGCGCTGTCGACCGGCTGGCGTTTGAGGCCGCGGAAAGCGAGCACCTTGGTGATCCTGACGCGCTCGATCTCCGGACCGTCGCCGCGCAGCGCCTTCATGGTGACGCCGGGACGCGCCATGCCGGAAACGATGCGCCCCGTCAGGATGCGGCCGAGATAGGGATCGGCCTCAAGCGTCGTCGCCAGCATCTTGAAGGGCTGCGCGGCCGCCCCTTCGGCGAGCGCGGGCGGGGGCACATGCGCAATGATCCGTTCAAAGAGCGGTTTCAGATTCTCGCGCGGGCCGTCGAGCGTGTGCGAGGCCCAGCCGTCGCGGCCCGAGGCGTAGACGACCGGGAAATCGAGCTGCTCCGACGAGGCGCCGAGCGCGGCGAACAGGTCGAACGTCAGGTTGAGCGCCTCATCCGGATCGGCCTGCGGCCGGTCCACCTTGTTAAGGACGACGATCGGGCGAAGGCCGAGCGCAAGCGCTTTCGACAGCACGAATTTCGTCTGCGGCATCGGCCCTTCGGCCGCGTCGATGAGGAGAAGACAGCCGTCGACCATGGAGAGGATGCGCTCGACCTCGCCGCCGAAATCGGCGTGGCCGGGCGTATCGACGATGTTGATGCGAACGGGGCTCGCCCCCTCCTCCCACAAGACGCTGGTGCATTTGGCGAGGATGGTGATGCCGCGCTCGCGTTCGATGTCGTTCGAGTCCATCGCGCGCTCGGCCATTTCCGTATTCGCGCGGACGGTGCCCGACTGGCGCAGCAGCGCATCGACGAGGGTCGTTTTCCCGTGGTCGACATGCGCGATGATGGCGATATTGCGAAGGGCGGTCATGACGGAATTCGGTCTTTCGGCCGATGCACGCGAGAATGGGTGTTACAGGGGCGCTCTACGCGCACGGCGCCGCGCGACGGGCGGCTGGCCTGTCGCCGAATTTCTGCTGCAGCGCAAGGGGCGGGCCTTAACCAGAGCCTCAAAAGAAAACGCCGCCCCGGCGAGGGGGCGGCGTTCAGGATTGCTCCAGGCCTAGACCCGGGTCAGTTCCGCAAGGTCTTCGTTGAGCGCGACCGCTTCGCCTTCGACGAAAATGACGGTGTAGGGGACATAGCCGCCGA
>CAZNXR010000266.1:0-4009 GCA_964576815.1 uncultured Caulobacterales bacterium
CTGTTCGCCCTGGAAGCCAGACTATCCGGTCGTTCGCTCATGGAAGGTTAATGGGATCCGTTTGCCGGCGCCGGTGCGGACAGGTTAACAATCCATTATGACACCCCCATTTGAAGAGACGGCGCCCAAGCCGCAGCGGTTCAGCGCGGTCATCGCCCGAATGACGGGAATCCTCTGGCGGCCCGCGCTCGCCCGCTGGCGGCCGCACATGGCGCTGGCGCTTTTCATCACGCTGATTTCGAAAGTGCTGGCGGTCATTGCGCCGGTATTTCTCGGCGACGGCATCAATCGGGTGGCGGAGGGCGAGGCGGCCTCTGCGGCGACGCCGTCATTCCTGATGTTCTTTCTCCTGTTCGCCGCGGCGCGCTTTTTTTCAAACGGCCTGCCGCAGGTGCGGGACGCCTTCTTCACGCGCGTAACGCAGGAAGCGAACCGCGCCGTCGCCGTTGAGGCCTTCGGCCATGCGCAGGCCCAGCCGCTGCAATTTCATCTCACGCGCCGCGCCGGCGCCATCAATCGCATCATCGAACGCGGAGCCGGGGCCATTGAGTTTCTGCTGCGGTTTCTTGCGTTCAATATCGGCCCGACGATCGTCGAACTGGCGCTGGCGGCGGCGGTCATGGCGGCGCTTTATTCCTGGACGCTGGCGGCCGCCGCCGTCGCGACGATCGTCATTTACGTCATCTTCACTGTCGCCGTCACCGAGCGCCGGAACGCGCAGCGACGGCTGATGAACGAGGCTGACACCAATCTGCGCGCCATTTCCGCCGATACGATGACGAACTTCGAAACGGTGAAGGCCTTCGCGGCGGAAAGGCGCGAGACCGACCGGTTCGACGCGGCGATGCAGGTCTACAACAACCGCTATGTCACACAGATGCAGTCGCTGTCCTTCCTGAACGCCGGACAGGAATTCGTGATGACCGCCGGCCTTCTTGCGGCGGCGCTCATCGCCGCCTACGGCGTCGGAGGCGGCGCGATGAAGCCGGGCGACATCACGGCCGTCATCCTGATGCTGACGAATATATATCGCCCGCTCAACATCCTCGGCTTCGCCTGGCGCGAAATAAAGCAGGGCGCGGTCGATATCGAGAAGCTCTTCGAACTGCTCGACCTCGAACCGGCGATCGCCGATCGGCCGGACGCGCGCGCGCTGCGGCCGGGCGCCGGCGCCGTTCGCTTTGAGGATGTGCGCTTCACCCATGAGGGGCGGCAGGCCGGCCTTGATCGCGTCAGTTTTGAGATCCCCGGCGGGGCCTTTGTCGGCGTCGTCGGGCCGAGCGGCGCCGGCAAATCGACGATCCTCAAGCTGTTGTTCCGGTTTTATGAGCCTTCGTCGGGCCGCGTCCTGATCGACGGCGCTGACATCGCCGCCGTCACGCAGGCGTCCTTGCGTTCGGCGCTCGGCCTGGTGCCGCAGGAAGTCGTGCTCTTTAACGATACGTTGCGTTTCAATCTCGCCTATGCGCGACCGGACGCGTCGGAAGAAGAGATCATGGACGCTGCGCGGCGCGCCCAGCTTGGCGATTTCATCCGCAGCCTGCCCGCCGGGCTCGACACGCGCGTCGGCGAACGCGGCCTGAAACTCTCGGGCGGGGAGAAACAGCGCGTCGGGGTGGCGCGCGCCGTTCTGCTTGATCCGGCGATCCTGGTTCTGGACGAGGCGACGTCGTCGCTCGATTCCGAGACGGAAACGGAAGTCCAGTCGGCGCTCGCCGAGGCGGCGAAGGGGCGGACGACGATCGCGGTTGCGCATCGGCTGTCGACGATCGCGCGCGCCGATCTCATCATCGTGCTTGACGAAGGCCGCATCGTCGAACGCGGCGACCATGAAACGCTGATCAGAGCTGAAGGGCTTTATGCGCGGCTGTGGCGCCGGCAGACGGAAGAGAAAGAGGGCGCAAGCGCCTCAGCCGGTCGCGCGCACGCCTTCGTCGCCGCCGGAGATTAGCCAGCGCGTCAATAGCGCACGCAAGGGGCCAGGTTTCACCGGCTTCGGCAGATGATCGTCCATGCCCGCCTCAAGGCAGCGGTCGCGGTCATCCTTCATCGCATGCGCTGTGACGCCGACGATCGGCGCTGAGACTCCAAGGCGGCTTTGAACGTCCCTGATCCGTCTTGACGCTTCGATTCCGTCCATGGTGGGCATCGAAATGTCAGTGAGAACGATATCAGGGCGCTCCGCCTCATAGAGAGCGACAGCTTCCGCTCCGTCCGAGGCCATCAGAACGACGCAACCGAGCTTTGTCAGCATCGAAGAAATGACGAGCTGATTGACGGCGTTGTCCTCGGCGACGAGCACGCGGCGTCCGGCAAGGCGTTCGTTTCCCGGCGTGTCGGCGGTCGCCAACGCCGCGCGCGCTTCATTGGCCTTTTCAATCGCGCGCCCCTGTAGACATGCGATGATCGCGTCCAGCAACATCGACGCGCGCGCCGGCTTAACGAGATATGCGTCGAATAAGGCGTCTGCCGGTTCGTCCAGCACGCCTTTTCGGCCCGAAGAGGTCAGAAGGATCAACGGGATCGCGATAGTAGCGGGGTCATGCCGCATGCGCTGGGCGAGATCGACGCCGTCCATGCCGGGCATCTGGTGGTCGAAAATGGCGAGATCGAAGGGCGCGTTGTTGCGGGCCGCTTCCTTCACCGACTCGATCGCCGCAGCGCCGCTGTCGACTGCGATCGGATTCATGCCCCATGCGGTCAACTGCTCGATGAGAATGTCGCGATTGACCTCTACATCGTCCACGATCAGCACACGGACGCCGATAATGTCGTCCGCCGAGGGTGCGACCGCTCTTGCGGCGGCGTCGATGCGCAAGGGCGTGCGAACCGCGAAACGCGAACCCACGCCGACCTCGCTCGTCGCGACGATGTCGCCGTCCATCGCCTCAACGAGGCGGCGGGTGATTGCGAGCCCGAGGCCCGTTCCGTCGTGACGGCGCGCCGCCGAACTGTCGGCCTGCTCGAAAGCGTGGAAGACCGCATCCAGCTTGTCCGCCGGAATGCCGCAGCCGGTGTCCTCAACGGCGATCTCGACGTCGGCGGTCTCGCCGCGCCGGCGACCGGACACCGTCACGAGGATATGGCCGTTGTCGGTGAACTTCACTGCATTTCCGAGAAGGTTGGTCACGATCTGACGGATGCGGCCCGGATCGCCGATGAACTGCGTCCCCAGAGTGGGCTGGTACCGCAGCATCATCTCAAGACCCTTCTGCTGCACCCGCGCATTGAGGAGCGCGATCACGTCCTCAATCGCCGAGCGCAGGTCGAACGCCGTCGCCGCGATCTGCATTTTGCCCGCTTCAAGCTTCGAGAAGTCGAGCACGTCGTTGATGATCGTCAGGAGATTGTCGCCGCTGTTGACGATGACCTGCACCATGTCCCGCTGTTTCGATGTCAGCGCCGTGTCGAGCAACAGAGAGGCCATGCCGACAACGCCGTTCATCGGCGTGCGAATTTCATGACTCATATTGGCGAGGAACGACGCCTTGGCCCGCGCGGCTCCTTCGGCGGCTTCTTTCGCCTCGGTAAGCTCGATCGTCAGTTGTTCGAGCGCCAGCTCCCGCTGTTTTATCGCCGTTATGTCCTGATAGGTCGCGACGAAACCCCCGCTCGGGCGACGCCGGATGTTCTCGGCCACGACGCGCCCGTCCGTCTGGTTGCGGACGACGCGGAAGACGCCGTTCTCATCGAGAGAAATGTCGAGGTCTTCGAGGTAGTCGGATATCGTGCCGAATGGATATGCGCCGCTTTCAACGCCCGCGCGAATGAGGGGCAAGACGCTCTCGCCGGGCCGCCAATTCATCGACGGCGAGCCGGACAGGGCGGCCGCCTTGGCGTTGGCCGTGACGACGCGCAGGTCCGGGTCGAGAACGACAAGCCCGTCCGCCATCGACGAGATCACTTCGTCGAGCATGGCGTTTCGGCTCATCAATTCGGCCGTTCGATCGGCGACGGTCTGTTCAAGGCGCGCGTTCGCTTCCGCCAGCATGCGGCGACTGCGTTCGGC
>CAZNXR010000267.1:0-3991 GCA_964576815.1 uncultured Caulobacterales bacterium
CGATTCCTATCAATCGCCCGAAGCTCTAGCGCCCGTTGCGACCAAGATGAGGGAAGTTTCCTTCCGCTCACCCCGTGCAAGCGGGGATCGAGAGCCAAGCAGCGCTGTGCCTTGAGACCTGGATTCCCGCTTTCGCGGGAATGAGCGGGGAGGGGAGAGCGCGCACCATTACGGCCCCGTCGCGCGGTCAATCGCGGCGGGTGGTTTCTTCGCATCGCGCGGCCAGCATACCGCCGAACCGCGCGACAAACCGGACTTGTCAAAGGCGCCGCTTTTCAGCGGCCCAAAACGCAAATCGCGCCGGGGAGGCGTTCCCCGGCGCGACGCTCAAACCATAAGGCCGAACCAATTCAAAGTCAAGAAATAATCAGGGTAAATATTTATGGTTAACGGGCCCGTAGGGCGGGGTTCACCCCGCCGGGTCCATTGAAGACGGCGGGCTAAAGCCCGCCCTACCTCAGATTGGCGTTGGCGAAGTCCCAGTTGATGAGGTGGTCGAGGAAGGTCGAAATATATTTCGGCCGTTGGTTGCGATAGTCGATGTAGTAGGCGTGCTCCCACACATCCATGGTGAGGAGCGGCGTGACGCCTTTCGTCAGCGGCGTTTCGGCGTTCGGCGTCTTGCGGACTTCAAGCTTGCCGCCCGCGTTGACGAGCCAGGCCCAGCCGGAACCGAACTGCGTCGCGCCGGCGTCGGCGAAGGCCTTCGCGAACGCCTCATAGGAACCGAACGACTTGTCGATCATCGACGCGACGTCGCCCGTCGGCTTGCCGCCGCCCTTCGGGCTCATCGAGTTCCAGTAGAAGGTGTGGTTCCAGACCTGCGCCGAATTGTTGAACAGCGGCTGGTTCTGCCCCTCGGACTCGCGGACGATGTCTTCAAGCGAGGCTTTCTCCAGCTTGCCGCCGGCGATCAGCTCGTTCGTCTTGTCGACATAGGCCTTGTGATGTTTCGCGTAGTGAAAATCGAAAGTCTCTTCCGAGATATGCGGCGCGAGCGCGGTTTTCGCATAGGGAAGGTCAGGCAGGGAGACGGCCAAGGTGTTGCTCCTTCGATGTAACCGTGATGAGGGAGCGCCAGCCTAGGCTTTTGGACCCCGCGCGCAACCCCCATGACCCAGCCGGACGCCGCCGAAGACCCTGTCGCCTATTGCCGCGCCGCCATCGCGTCAGCGGACGAAGACCTGTCGCTGTCGCTCAATTATGCAGCGCCCGCGGACCGGGCGCGACTTGCCGCGCTCTTCGCCTTCGCGGTCGAGCTTCGGCGCATCCCGGCGTCGGTCAGCGAAGCGCCGCTGGGCGAGATCCGCCTGCAATGGCATCGCGAAGCGCTCGACGAAATCGCTGCCGGAAAGCGTCCGCGGGCGCATCCGGTCATCGCCGCGCTCGCCGCATCGGGCGCCGTCGCAGGCGCGCGCGGCCTTCTTGAGACGATGATCGATGCGCGCGCGCGGCTGCTTTATGAACCGCAGTTTACGGCGCTTGATGATCTCCGCGGGTTCCTCGCGGTTGCCGAAGCGCCGCTCGCCGCGCTGGCGCTCGGAGATTCAAACGAGGAGCGGCGCGCCGCCGCACTTGCGCTCGGGCAAGCGCATGCGCTTGCGCGCCTTGCGCCGTCTTTCGCGCCCTCTTTGGCGAGGGACGCTGCGCGCGCGGCGTTAGACCTTCACAGAACGCACGCTCCGGCGCTTGAGCGCCTGCCATCGGGAGCCTTCGGCCGCATCGCCTTTCTTGCCTTGACGCGCGGCCATGCGGCGAGGCCGCAAGGCGAGGGATGGCCGGTGATGAAGCGGCTGACGCTGGTGAGGGCGGTTGCGACGGGTAGGTTTTAGCTGGATTGGACACCGCGCGTTCTTCCCTCCCTTGAAAAGGGAGAGTTCAACCCGTCAGCAGGCTCGCGCAAAACCAACAGCGAGAACCCTCCCGTTCGCCCAAGGCCATCGGCTTCGCCGCTGGGGGCTCACGCCCTCCCTTTTCAAGGGAGGGAGATCTCGACCCACCTACCATTCCTTTCAACTTTGCCCGCGCACTTAAGCCAACTTTCACGACGTTCCGGCATTCTCCCAACGAAAATTTCGTCAAATTGCGTCCAGCCGAGGGGGCCGCCGCCGATGTCGTCATCCATAAGAGCGCCGCACGCCGTGCATCAGCCGTCGAACGAAACGATTGATCCGACGCGCGCCGCGGCCGCCGTGCAGCGCTGGCGCCGCCTTCTATCGGAGAGCCTCGGCCAGGATCCGGGCGCCGCGCTCGATGAGCCGCGGCGGATGCTCGCGATGCTGAAAGTTTTCGGCTCGACGCGCAGGCTCTCGGATCTCTGCCTCAAATATCCGGTGTTCGCAGGTCAGGCTTTCCTCGACGGGCCGAGCCAGGTGCTGGCGGAAGCGGCGCGCGATCTCACCGCCCTTTCCGGCGGCGTCGGCGCGGCGGACGCGCTTTATTCCGCGCTCGCGCCGATCAAGAGCCGCGCCGACATCGCGATCGCCATCGCCGAAATTTCGGGGCAGTGGACGACGGCGCGCGCGACGACTGCGCGCACCGACCTCGCCGAACGGCTGGTTGAAACGGCGCTCGCCTGGCTGGTGCGCGGCGCGGTCAGCCGCGGCGAGCTGCCGCTGCCGGCGGACGACGGCGCCGCGAAGGGCGTCTTTGCCCTCGCCGGGGGCGACTTCGCGCATGAAGATCTCGCCCCGCACGGGCCGCTCGATCTTCTCATCGTTTACGATCCGGAAATCTTCGACGGCCAGGCCAAGCGCATGGCGGAGCGCGCCTTCATCCGCATCGGCGCCGAATTACGCGAAGCCTTCGAAGGAAAACCGGGCGATTATCCCATCTATGCAGTCAGAACCCCGCTCGGCAATTGCGTCAACGGACAAGGCCTCATCGAAGCCCTGCCGCGCGTGACGGCGGCGCTCGGCAATCCGCAGCAGAACCCGGTGAAACGCTGGTGCGCGGCGGCGCGCGTCGTCGCCGGCGACCGCCGTGCGGGCGGAGAGTTTCTCGAAGCCGCCGAAGAACTCATCTGGGGCAAGGGCGAATTGCTCGGCGAGAACGGGCGCGCGGAGCTGCAAAAGCAGAGCGACGATCCGCGCCAGCCTTTCCGCGCGTCCGCCAATCTCTTGCGCTGGAGCCTTGGGCGCTCGCGGCCGTTTTTTCGCACGCTGTCCGCGCGCGAGGTCTTCGACGCCGCCGCCGACGCCGGGACGCTTCCGGCCGACGTCGCCGCGCGCCTGTCCGCCGGGGCCGAGCTTGCGCAGACGATCGTCGCCCGCGCGCAGATGATGAAGGGCGCCGCCGCCTTCGGCGCAAGCGCGCCGGATGAAGAAGGCGCGCTCGCAAGTCTTTGCAGCTATTCCGACTACGCATCGCTCGCCGCCGCGCGCGACGGGGCGATCGCGGATGCGCGCAACGCGCTCGTCCGGCTGCTCGAAGGTCCGCGCGCGGACTTTCAGCGTTACCGCGCGGCCGAGCGCAATCCCGACGATGTCGATAAACTCCAGGATCTCGGTTTCCGCAACGGCGCGGGCTTGTCTTCGCTCATCGACGGCTGGGCGGAGCTGTGCGCGGCGGGCGGAGAAGTGCGCTTCTCCGAAATCGCGCCGGGGCTTTTGACCGCCTTCGGCGAAACGCAGCATCCGGATGAAGCGGTGCGCCTCTTCGATCGCATTCTGCGCATCGAGGAAAACGGCGTGCGCAACGTCAACTCGTCGACGCGGGCGGGCCTTCGCGACGGACTGATCGACGCGCTCGGCTGCTTCGGCGCGGCCATGGAGCCGCTGGTCGAAACCAAGGAAGCTGCGGCCATCCTGTTTGAGCCGCGCGGGTCCGAGACCCCGAAATCGGGCGCGGAATGGATGAATCGATTTTCGCCGCCAAAGCCCCAAAGCGGCGATGCGGCGTTTGTCGGCTGGCGGCGCGAGCAGATCGCCCGCATTGCGCTTTGCGCCGCGGCCGGAGACATGGCGTTCGATGCGGCGTCGTCGGCGCTCTA
>CAZNXR010000268.1:0-3982 GCA_964576815.1 uncultured Caulobacterales bacterium
CGTTCGCCGCGTTCGGACCGGCTGGCGATGAAGAGGCCGAAGGCAATCAGCGCAACGAGCGCCGCCGCAGCGGTGACTGCGCCAGTCCGTAACACCAAGGGTTTTGTCAGCGGCTCTTGACGGGGGCGTTCCGCCGGCGGCGAGGTGATCGTCGGTGTCGGCTGCTCAAGCACGTCCGCTTCGGCGGGGGCTGCCCGGACCAGCCGATAGCCGACTTTTGGTAGCGTTTCGATCCGGAAACCGCCCCCCGCGGCTTGAAGCGTCTTGCGAAGGCGCGCGATCACCCGGTTAATGGCGTGATCGCTGACAATGACGCCTTCCCAGCAGCGCGTCAGCAACTCCTCCCGGGAAACGGCTTGCCCTTCCGCCTGAGCGAGCGCGACCAGAAGCTGCATCACGCGGGGCTCCAGCCGCTCAATTCGATCCGGAAAACGAACCTCGCAGGAGGATGGCGAAACGAGGACAGGTCCAAGAACGAAGTTGGGCTCTAAGGCAAGGCGTATGGACGCTGCGGGCCTGACGCTGTCCGCCATCGCTTGCGTGCCTTCCAATATTTGAGGCCAACGCCGTTGAGGATATCAGCTTGGTGTGCTGCTGGCGACCGCTTAGCGCTCATCGGAATCGTTATGCATGCGCTTCCCCGGCCCATGGTTTTGGGGCTATGATTAAGTCTTGGTTGCGTGGGGCTTAGGGTCCCGAGGGGTCGTTATGAAAAACATTGAAGCGATTTTCGGGGGCGTTCTCGCGCTTGCAGTCCTCGCCGCGGCGATCTTCATGGTCGCCGGCAATGGCTGGAACACGGCGCGGCCGCTGCCGGGCGCCGGCGGCGGGCCGGCGACGCCGATCGAGGGCGGCCCGATCGTTGAGGCAAGCGCGGGCAATATCCGCTGCCAGTGCTACGATCAGGGCTTTGCGCTTGCCGGCAAGGATGTCGGGGTGATGTCCTCGCAGTACCGGACCGGGTTTGAGAGCTGCAGAGCGATCGGCGGGTCCGAGGGCGGAGATTATTGGACGGCCGGCTGGAATGCCCGTCTGTCGGCGAAGCCCTTCCAAGCCTCCTGCCGCGCCTATGAGCGCGGGCGCGGCGCTTAAGGCAAGTTGCTGGCGGACCTTCCTGGTCGCACTCACTCCCCGCTCATTCCCGCGCAAGCGGGAATCCAGGAAGTGAGAGCGTGGCGCCTGCGGCTCCGGATTCCCTCTGTCGGGGAATGAGCGCAAGGAAATCGCCTATTTCCGCGACAGTTCGGCGACGGCGGCTTTGAGGCCCCCTGACGGCACGTTGATGCTTTCAACACGGTCGGAGACGCCGTATCCGATGAAACGGACCTCGAAATTCTCCGCCGCGCCGAGCGCATCGAGCGTCGCGGCGGACAGCTCCATGACAACGCGGCAGCCGTCAGGGAAGCAGACATCGACGACCGCCGGCAAAGGCTTGCCGTCGGCGCCGGGGATGATGGCGACACCCTCGCGGATCGACAGCCCGAGCGGCAGCGTGAGGACGAGCGTCGGGTTCGGATCGGCCGCCGCCTTGTGCGCGGACGCCGATAGCGCGAGTTTGCCGGTCGCGGGGCTCTTGAGGCCCAGAAAGGCCTGGCAGGTTTTCTGCGCATCGCAGACGACTTTCCAGGCGCCGAAGGACTTGCCTTCATCGGCGGCATGGGCCGCGCCGGCGAGCATCGCCGTGGCGGACGCGAGCATCAGAGCAAGCTTCATTGGAACTTCTCCCATCGGGGTACGGGCTCTTTGACGCCCGGTCGGTTTGTGGATCTTGTGGGCTTTCGCCAGCAGAGCCGCAAGGAGCGGGCCACGGGCGGCAAAAAAACGGCCGGGCGCTGATGAGCCCGGCCGCTTTCAGTCATTGGTCGCGCAAGTCGCTTACGCGGCCTTTTTCTTCATGCGGCGCAGCGCGCCGAGACCGCCAAGGCCCGCCAGGAACAGCGGAAGCGCGGCCGGAACCGGGATCGGCGGGACCGGATCGCCGCCGACGCCGCGGAAGCCGAAGGCGAAGGTGTTGCACCCATCGGCGCCCGTACCGGCTCCGTCGCTTGAGCACTGGCCGAGCGAGAACACTTCCGCGCCGACCGCAGCAAGAGCCCCGAGCGCGCCGCGTTCGGTCAAAGCGGCGCCATAGAAGATCTCGAAGGTGAAGGTTGCCCCGTCCGCCAGCGCGCCAAAGTCGAAGTCGAAATTGGCGCCATGGTCCGCCGGCCCGAGATCGGTGAAGTCGCCGGTTCCGCCTGCGAACAGTTCTGCGCAGGCGCTGAATACATCCGAGCTGCAGAAGCCGTTATTGACCGCCCCGATCACCGCCGTCGCCGCGGCGGAGCCGCCGATCGTGACAAGTTCGACAAAGGTCGTCGGTTCGATGTCCCAGTCGAACGTGCGCCGATAGAGAAGGTTCGCGATGTCGGCGCCCGACGTGTTGGTGATCGACACCAGCACGCGATAAAGGTTCGGTGTCTCCATCGACGGCGAGAATTCATGCGTAACTTCTAGCGATGTGCCGACGCGGACCGTGCTGGTTGCGGTTGTCGCGGTGGACGAGAAGCCGATGAGCGTAAGCCCGCCGCTTCCGAGCGCATTGTTGGCGAATCCGGAGACGGCGGTGCCGCCGATGCCGACGCCCCAGCCTTCGCAAAGGCAGCCGTGGGATGTCGCTTCGTTGCCGGTTTCGTTGAAACGAAGGCCGACCACCGTCTCGCCGTCTACCGGCGACGGCATGCCGCCCGGCACGTTGAGCTGGCCGAAATCGTCGACGCCAAGCGTGACGGTTCCGTTGGTGATGATGGCCGCAGCGGAGGCCGCCGTGGCCGCAGTCATGGCCGCAACGCCGACAAACGCCGTTGCGATTAGCTTTAGTGAACGCATCTGGAACCCCCTGTTCCGTTATACGCCGACACCAATATTTCGGCGAGGTCTCTCCCATGCCGTGACCGACGCTACATGCGCCCGACGGCTAACGATTTGGTAACCCTCACGGCTTCGTGAATCAAGAAGATTGTTGCATTCGGCGCGCCAAATCGTTGGAAACCGTGCGGAAAATCACAGCTTTTGCAACCAGGAGGGGATTCTTCCCTTCGGATTCGACGCCCCGTTGCGGGTCAGTCCTGGCGGCCGATCCCGCACTGGCCGGCTTGGGCCCCCCGACCGGCAGCGTCGAGGGAGGCTTGTGCGGCGAGCGGCCGGTCGGTCGCAAGGATGTCGGCGCCCATGCCGGCGATCGCCGCGTAAAGGCTCTCATCGCCCGAGGCTTCGATCTGGCGGTCGATCGATTGGCGTCCGCCGAGCGTGCCGAAGATGACTTCGATGTCCTGATTGTTGAGGATCGAGAAAAGCCGGGGCTTGGGGTCCTCAATGCCGGTGAAGCCCAGCAGCCGGTCAGCCGGAACCCCGGCGGCGACCGCGCGATTGAGGTCCGACTGGGTCGAGACGCTGAGCGAGATCATCATCCCCGGCGCAAGGCGGTGGAGGCGTTCGGCCTGCGCCATCGTATAGGCGATGAGGATGACGCGATCCTCCGCCCCCTGACGATTGATCTCGGCGATGACGTCCTCGTAGCGCGCCGAGCGCTTGAAATCGACCTGCAGGATGGTGCGGTCTTTCGTCAGCGCGAGCGCATCGGAGAAAAGCGCCGGCGCGTAAGGCGTGACGGCGCCCGCTTCATCCTTGAGACGCAATCTTGAAATCTCGGCCCAGGTCTTTTCCGCGACCGGGCCCTCGCCGGTCGTCGTCCGGTCGAGCGTGTCGTCATGATGAAGGAAGAGGACACCGTCCGCGGTCGCCGCGACATCGGCTTCGATGAGCGCCGGCGCGGCGGCAAGCATTGCGGCGATCGTCTCCAGCGCGTTCTCGGGAAGCCCCGGCCGGGGACCGCCGCGATGGGCCGAAACCAGCGCGATCTGACGCTCTTCGAGACATTCGAAAAAGCTGTTGAGATCGCCCTCGGGCGCGATGCGCCATCCGGCGGCGGAAACGGCGTTCG
>CAZNXR010000269.1:0-3975 GCA_964576815.1 uncultured Caulobacterales bacterium
TGTTCTTTCTGCCGGGCGCGATGCTGGCGCTTCTCGCCGCGCCGGAGCGCCGGAAGGCCATGAGCCCCGGCGCCGCCGCGCTCGCCGCCGCGATCGCGCTCGCCCTCATCGCGCCGAACCTCGCCTGGAACGCCGCGAACGATTTCCAGACCATCGCCCACACCGCCGCCAACGCCAACTGGACGCAGTCCCTGGGTCACCCGGAAAAGCTCCTCAAATTCCTCGGCGACCAGTTCGGCGTCGCCGGCCCGATCCTCCTTGGTCTGATGATCGCCGCCGCCGCGGCGGCGCTGAAGGGGCGCGACGAGCGCCTCAGAATGCTGCTCGCCGTTTCGCTGCCCGTGCTTCTCATCGTGTCGGCGCAGGCGTTCATCGCGCGCGCGCACGCCAACTGGGCCGCCGTCGCTTATCCTTCCGCCGTGATCGCCGCCGCGATCGTCGCCGGGCGCCTCGCGCGCGGCGGCCTCGCCCTGAAGTCGAGCCTTGCCTTGCATCTTGTCGCGGGCGGCGGCTTTCTCCTCGCCTTCATGAGTTTCCCGCTCGCCGACGCCGTCGGCGCGGCGGCGCCGTTCAAGCGCCTGCGCGGCTGGGATGCGCAAGGTCCCGAAATCGCGGCGCGCGCCGGCGGCTATGACGCGATCCTCACCGACGATCGCGAGGTGATGAGCGGGCTTCTCTATTACGCAAGGCCGGGCCCGCCGGTCGTCGCGTGGGATTCAAACAACCGCATCGACAGCCATTACGAGGCGTTCGTCGCGTTCGACCCCGCGCTTGGCGAGCGCTTCCTCTATGTCACCGCCGATCCCGATGCGGCGACGCTGAACGGGGAGTTTCAATCGGTGACGCCGCTGGGCGCCAGCGTCGCGCAGATGACGCCGACGCGCACGCGCACGCTTTACCTGTTCGAGATTTCCGGGCGCCGCGCCGCAGCCGGCTGAGGCGACGCCGGCGCGCGCGGGGCGCCGGCGAGCGGGCGAACCGCGCGCGAGAGGAGCCTTGCCGCCGCCTTTACGCCGAACTGCGCCCAGAGAACGCCGCCGACAAACCACATGAAGGGCGCCGGATAAGGGTCGAGGAAATGCGCGCGGAAATAACGGCGCATGCTGATCGTCTTCCTCATTTCGACGAGGATCGGATCGACGTCGCTCGAACTCTTGTAATGCAGCACGCTGACATGGGGATTGAACAGCACGACGCCGCCGGCGTCCGCAAAGCGCAGGCAGAAATCGACGTCCTCGACATGCAGGAAATATTGCTGGTCCATGCCGCCGATCGCGAAATAATCCTCACGCGGGAGGCAGAAGCACGCGCCCGAGATGACGGGAATGCGCGCGACATCCGCCGGACACGGATCGCCATGGAGATTGAACCGGCGGAAATAGGGGTGGCGCGGCGCGACGCGATAAAGCTGCGTCGCTTCGACCAGCGCGCGCCACGGCGTCAGCGTCGTGCGGCGCGAGCCGCGCTGCTCGCCGCCCTCGGGATCGACGATCTTGGCGCCGATCAGCCATGGCCGCTCGAAGCGCGCCCCGTCGGCGGCGAGGCGCGCGGCGCCGCCCGGCGGCAAGATCGCATCGGGATTGACGAAAAGGAGAATGTCGCCGGACGCCGCGCGGGCCCCGAGATTGCAGGCCGCCGCAAAGCCGACATTGCCCTGCCCGCCGATGACGCGGACCGGCGGACCCTCGCCGCCCGAACCGATCGCGGCGGCGATCGCGCCGTCGGGATTGCCGTTGTCGATAAGGATGATCTCAGCGACGCCGTCTTGCAGACGCAACGCTTCCAGCGAACGCGCCAGCACCGGCCCGGTGTGATAGGTGACGACGATCGCAGAAATCGAACGCATGAGAACCGGACTTTTTCGCAGCCTCACCAGCAATGACGCCGGAGGGGCGTCAGAGATCATGGGCGCAATTATGAAATTTTCCCTCTGGGCGAGTATGCCAGCGCACAACCCAGCGCGGCAAGAGCCAGAATGGAGAGCCGCCACGCCTGCCAAAGGCTCGCCTCGATCATGAACGAAATGTAAGACGCCGCAGCCGCGCCGGCGATCGCCGCGAAAGCGAGCCGGTCGGGTTCGACGGCGCCGAGCCGCTTCAATCCGAACCACAGCGCCGCCGTCAGCGCGGCGAGACCGACGATTCCAAGCTCCAGCCACACCTGCAGGAAGACGTTGTGCGGATGGATCGGAGCTTCCATCACCGGGACCGGCGAGCCCGGCACGGTTATCATCACCCCTTCGTCGGCCCAGGCGCGCGTGTAGTCGGCGCCGCAGCCGGCCGGCAGACAGGTCGAGAAAATGCGCTCGGCGGATTCCCGCCACAAATGCGCGCGCTGCGCCCAGGAAGGTTCCAGCAAGGCGGTCTCTGCGCCGGTGATCGCGGCGGCGGGCGTCAGGATGAACAAGGGCGCAGCCAGAAGCGACAAGATGAACACGGCCCCGAGCGCGACGATCGCCGCCCGCGGCCGGACATACGCCGCCGCAGACGCGCCGATCGCGAACAGCATGGCGACGACGTTGGCGGCGATCGAAAATTGCAGCGCCGCAAGCAGCGACAGAAGGATCGGCGCGAGAGCGAACGCGCGCGATCCTGTCAGCGTGAAAAGGAGCGCCGCCGCCGGAAAGGCGAGCGGGATGACGAGCGTCGTCCCGCGCGCGAGCGCGATCATGTCCTTGACGCGCTCCGGCGATTGATCTGTAGGCGGAATAACATCGCGGAGGGCGCCGCCGGTGAGGCCCTCGAAAAGGAGGATCGCCGCGGCGGTCGTGACCGCGCCGGCGAAAAGAACGCCGCCCCGGCGGCGGCGCGCAGCATCCGCCCGCGAGGCTTCATAAACGAGCGCCCCGCCGGCGAGCGCGTAAGCGAAGACCGTGAATCCGAGCTTTGGGGCGCCCGGCGTCGGCGACCACAAGCCGGTGACGACGATCCACGCCGCGAAAAGAGCGAGGGCGAGCCCGGCGCGCGGCAGGTCCGCGGACAGCCGCGCCGGCGTCAGCATTGCGAGCCCTTCGCGCCAGATCGGCGCGCGGCATGCGATCGCCAGCGCCGACAGCCCGGCGACGACCGCCGCGCCGCGATGGCCGAACACCGCGAGCACGGTGAGCGCCGGCATCGTGAGCAGGAACACGCCGTCGATGACGCGGTCGATGGTGGGTTTATGCATGAAGATGATCGATTCTCGTTCCGCTCATCCCCGCTTGCGCGGGAACGAGCGGGGCGGGAGTGCGACTAAGGTAGTTCGCAAAGCGCGCCGCCTCGCGCATTACGCCCCGCGCAGGTCGGGCGGCGTCGCCTCGAGGGCGAACGCGGCGGCGGCGGCGTCAAGCGTCATGATTTCCTGCTTCTCGCTGCCGAGCCGGCGGAGCGAGACTTTTTTCTCTTCCGCTTCGCGCGCGCCGACGACGACGATGACCGGAACCTTGGCCACCGAATGTTCGCGCACTTTGTAATTGATCTTCTCGTTGCGCGTGTCGATTTCCGCGCGAAGGCCGGCCGCGTCGAGGCGCGCTTTCACCTCGCGCGCATAATCGTCCGCCTCCGATGTAATCGTCGTGACGACGGCCTGAACCGGCGCAAGCCAAAAGGGAAGCCTGCCCGCGTAATGTTCGATCAGGATGCCGATGAACCGCTCATAGCTGCCGAAAATCGCCCGGTGCAGCATGACCGGACGAACGCGCGCGCCGTCTTCCGCGACATAGCTCGCATCAAGGCGCGTCGGCAGCACGCGGTCCGACTGGATCGTGCCGACCTGCCACGTCCGGCCGATCGCATCGGTCAGATGCCATTCGAGTTTCGGCGCGTAGAACGCGCCCTCGCCCGGCAGCTCCTCCCAGCCGAATTCCTCATTGGCGAGTCCGGCGGCGGCGACGGCGTTGCGAAGCTCCGCCTCGGCGATATCCCAGTCCTCATCCGAGCCGAAACGGTTCTCGGGGCGGAGCGCCAGTTTGATCGAGTATTTCTCGAAGCCGAGATC
>CAZNXR010000270.1:0-3971 GCA_964576815.1 uncultured Caulobacterales bacterium
GCCCCTGGCGCGCGGGCGCGCGAGGGGAAGAGGCCGCGCTCGACCAGCGCCTGATCGAGGCGAAGGCGCTCGCCCTTCATCGCGCGGACTTCAGCGGCGACGGATTCTTTGCGAACGCCGCAACGGCGACATAAGCGACGATCGAAACGACGATCGACCACAGGAAAAACCCGTCGATCGGCGCGATCTCGCCGGCGATCACCGCCTGAAACGCCTTGAAGAAGGACATTCCGTCGCCCATGCCTTCCGTCATCGGCAACACGATGAGCGTCGCCAGATTGAACGCGACGCAGGCGAAGAGCGAGGCGAGCGCCGCCGATGCGCCGCCGAAATTCGATCGAAGACCGATCATCGTCGCGACCATGATGCCGCCCTGACCGAAGACCGACGTCATGGCGAGAAGCTCATAGATATTCGATCCCGAGAACGCGACGACGAGCGCGCCGAGGCCCGCGACGACCGTCGTCATGCGTGCGATCTGAAGCTGCTCCTTTTCGCTTCGCCGTCCGTGGCTCCGCCGCATGAGATTGATCGAGACGAGCGAGGACACCGCCAGAAGATTTGAATCGACGGTCGAAAGAATCGCGGAAAAGAGCGCGCCGACGAGGACGATGGCGAGTGCGTTTGGAAGAAGGTCGAGCGCGATCGCCGGAATGAAATTGTCGCCTGCTGCGCCCTCGATCGCGAGATGCGTCCCCCCGAGGCCGATGAGAACGGGCAGCATGCCGAGCGCGAGGTAAAGCGTCGCTGCGGCAAGGCACGCCGTCTGCGCCGTGCGCGTCGATTTTGCTGCAAGAAAGCGCGTCAGCGCTTCCTGCGTGATCAGGCTGCCGATCACCGGGATCATCCAGTTGTCGATGCGGCCGAGCATCGATTCGCCCTCGGCGACGAGGCGCAGCTGTTCCGGCTTGATCGAGCCGATCAGCGCCTCGAACCCGCCGGCGCGGCCCGTCACCGCAAGGAAGAGGATGACGATGCCGATGATGAGGAAAATACCTTGCACGACATCGGTCGCGATGTCGCCCTTGAGGCCGGCGAAGTAGCAGTAGAAGATGACGATCGCGGCGGCGGCGAGCAGCGTTATGTAACCCGGCACGCCGACGACCGTTTCAAGAATCGCGGCGACCGCAAGCAGCTGCGCGCCCGCCCAGATGACCGAGATGATGACGCAGACCACGGCCGAGACGATCTCCGCCTCCTTGCCGAAACGCTCGCGGAAGAAGTCCGAAATCGTGACGTAATTGCTCTTGCGGATCGGCCCGGCGACGAAGAGCGCCATGAGGACGAGACAGATCGCGTAGCCGAAGGGCTCCGCGCGTGCGCCCGACAGCCCGCCCTCGGCAATGGCGGCGGCCGAGCCGAGGATCGTCTCCGCGCCGAACCACGTCGCGAAGATCGACAACGTCAGCGCCATGAAGCCCATGCCGCGGCCGCCGAGGTAATAGTCGGTTTCGGACTTCGCGCCGCGCCCGGCCCAGATGCCGATGGCGACCTGGGCGAGCACGTAAAGCGCGAGGAACAGCGTCAGCTGGCCGGGGGGAAGTCTGTCCAACAGGGCGGCTCCGAAGGGCTATGGTTCCTGATTGAGCACCAAATCGCGGTTCGATTCAAAGGGCGCCGCTGGCGAACCCGTGGAAGAACGCCCCCGTGGCCTCGTCCGCCGGATACATCAGCTCGATCCTGATTTCGCTGGCGGCGACTTCCTGAACGGAGCCGAAAGCGGCGATCGTCGAAAAGACCGAAAGGCGTTTGTCGCCGAAGCGGAAGACGGTCGGGATGACCGCCTGATCAAGGTCGATCATCGACAGATCGGCTCCTTTAAGCCTTGGATGGGCGCCGAGGCGGGCGGCGTGGTCCTCAAGGCGGGCGTCGCCGCCGAGATGGGCGATTTCCGACCGGAGCCGCAGGAGCGCGAGAAAGGCCGTCTCTTCCCAGTTCTCGACGATGTCGAGGTCGCCGAGGAAGATCAGGAACTCGATCATGTTGGACCCCGCGCCAAGCGCGGCGAAAATCTCCCGCGCGCAGCCGTTCGCCTCGATGATGTCCCAGCCGCGATTGATGGCGATGCCGGGGAAGGGATTGTGCGCCTTCAATGTCATCGAAATGGCGCGCCGCACCGGCGCGAGGTCGGCGGCGCCGGGAGAAAGCACAGGGTAGGCGGCGGCGTACCCCGCAGCGCGCAAGGCGTCATTCGCCGCGGCTTTCGGCATGTCGAGCGCGGCGGCGAGCTTGAGGGTCATCGCCCGGCTCGGCTCCGCACGGCCCGACTCCGGAAAGCTGATGTGGCGGGCGGAAACCTCTGCCGCGAGCGCGAGATCGAGCTGGCTCAGCCGCCGCGCCTGCCGCCAGTCTCGAAGCACGTCGCCGAATGAGCGATCCATCAGGCCTCCCTCGGAACGGTCGGAGAATAGCCAATGGAGCGGTGCTGGGACATTACCTCTGAGGTAATTGTTTCGCGCTCGCGCCGGTGGCGAAATCGGCACACGGCTCAAGGAGAAAACAGCCATGAACGCCAAAACCGCCGCGCTGGTCTTCCGCGCAAACATTCTCTTCAGCTTCCTTGCCGGGGGCCTCCTGTGGGCGAGCGGGTCGATTCCCGGATTTGACGCCCCAACGGTATTGGCCTTCGATCTCCTCAGCTGGCCGGTTGACGGCGCCCCAGGCGCGCTCAACCCCACGGCGAAGTTCATGAGCGCGATCGGCGGCGGCGTCCTTTTCGGTCTTGGGGTCATCAACTGGCTTCTCGTCGCGCCGGCGATCGAGGCAGGGGAGCGGCGCATCCTCAACGCCGCGCTCGCCTCTGTCTTCGCGTGGTTCGCGGTCGATTCGACGGGGTCCGTCCTGTCGGGCAACGCGCCGAACGTCGTCTTCAATCTCGTCATTCTGGCGCTTTACGTTCTGCCGGTTCTCCTCGCGCGCCGGACCGCCTGACAACGCCGTCGCACCCGGTTAAACGGAGGCATGGCGAAAACCTTCGATCTCATTCTGAAAGGCGGCCTCGTCGTCAACCATGACGGCGAGGGCGTGCGCGATGTCGGCGTTACGAACGGCGTTATTGCGGAAATCGGCGATCTAAGCGCGGCGAGCGCCGGCGAAACGATCGACGTTCGCGGCCTGCATGTGCTGCCCGGCGTCATCGACACGCAGGTGCATTTCCGCGAGCCGGGTCCGACCCACAAGGAGGACCTTGAGTCGGGCTCGCTCTCAGCGGTGATGGGCGGCGTCACAGCCGTCTTCGAAATGCCGAACACCTCACCGCTGACGATCACCAACGCGACGGTCGAGGACAAGCTCGCCCGCGCGAAGGGCCGCATGCATTGCGACCACGCCTTTTTCGTCGGCGCGACGCATCACAATCCGCGCGACCTTCCCGAGCTTGAGCGCATGCCGGGTGTCTGCGGCGTCAAGGTGTTCATGGGCGCCTCGACCGGCGATCTTCTCGTTGAGGATGACGCCGGCGTGCGCGACGTTTTGTCGAACGGTTTTCGCCGTGTCGCCATTCACTCGGAGGACGAGTTCATCCTGCGCGAGAACAAGAAACTCGCGCGCGAAGGCGACTGGACCTCGCACGTGGAAGTGCGCTCGGTCGAGACGGCGGTGTCCTCGACGCGGCGGCTCATCGCGCTCGCCCGCGAGACGCGTCGGCGCATCCATGTGCTGCATGTGACGACGGCGGAGGAAATCCCGATCCTCGCCGGCGCGAAAGACATCGCCACCGCCGAGGTGACGCCGCAGCACCTGACGTTAGAGGCGCCCGACTGTTACCTGCGCCTTAAGGGCAAGGCGCAGATGAACCCGCCGATCCGCGAGCGCCGCCACCGCGACGGCCTTTGGCATGGGCTTCAGCAGGGCGTCTTTGACGTCATCGGTTCCGACCATGCGCCGCATACGCTGGAGGAAAAGGCGAAGCCTTATCCTGCGTCGCCCTCCGGCATGCCGGGCGTGCAGACGCTTGTGCCGGTGATGCTGAA
>CAZNXR010000271.1:0-3711 GCA_964576815.1 uncultured Caulobacterales bacterium
CGCGCCGTTCGGCGAAGAACCGGTGTCCACTTCTTCGCCCGGCGCTCTAGGCCGCTTCCCTGTTGAGGCCGCGCGGCCCGACGGCGGACACGGGGTGCGCCGGATCGGGCCCGGCGCCCTTCAGGCGCAGGCCTTTCAGGAGCAGCCGCACCGCTTCAAAATGGATGGCGGCGACCACCTTCAGCGTCATCAACGGATAGCGGAAAAACGCGCGGCGCAGCGCCGCTTCGGTCGCAGGCTCCGCGCGTCCCGCGAAAGAGGCGTTGAAGATCGGACCGTCCGGATCGGTCTGGTGAATAAAAACGGAGAGCGTCTCGCCGGGCGGCGTAAGGCGAAAGGCGTAGGAATGATTCATGTCCATGAAGGGCGAGACATGGAAAACTTTGTCCGCCGACTGACGAATGATCGTCGCGCCGCGATCGACCGGCATCAGATAGGAATGGCGCCCGCCGAAGGTGTTGCGCACTTCGTAGATCACGGCTTCGAGGTCGCCGCGCCCATCCCGGCAATAGAAGACCGACAGCGGGTTGAAAACATAGCCGAGAATTCGCGGATAGCACAGCAGGTCGATCCGGCCGGCGCCGCTGTAACCATGGGACCGCAGAAGCGCGCGCACGCTCTCGGAAATCGTCTTCCCTTCTTCAAAGGCGTGGTCGGCGTCGTGGAAGGAGAACAGGTTGAAC
This sequence comes from uncultured Caulobacterales bacterium, assembly GCA_964576815.1. Classification (GTDB taxonomy): domain Bacteria; phylum Pseudomonadota; class Alphaproteobacteria; order Caulobacterales; family Parvularculaceae; genus Amphiplicatus. The sequence continues at coordinate 684 of CAZNXR010000271.1, forward strand.
CGATTTCGCGAGAGCCGCCGCGACTCCGCCGCGATCTCGTCGATCCGGTCGATATCGAAGAGCATCGAGAAAACGCGGTAGGAAAATCCATGCCCGACCGGGCGCAAGCGCCGGTGCGCGACAACGCCGTGATAGAGCGTTGCGGCGGGTGCGCTCATTCCGCCGCCATCGCCATGGGCGCGGGCCTGTCACGCCAGATCCGGCCGGATTCATTCGCAACCGCCCAAGGGCGGCGCACGCCGCCGAGATCTTCCGCCACGGCAAGGCCCGCCTGCAAGCCGTCTTCGTGAAAGCCGGCGCCGAAATGCGCGCCGCAAAACCAAAGGCCGCCCTCGCCCTGCAGCGACCACAATTCCCGCTGCGCGCTCATCGCTTCGACGTTGAACATCGGATGATCATAGTCGAACCGGGCGATGATCGCATCCTCGCGGATCGCCGATGACGGATTGAGCGTGACGAAAATATCCTGCTTGCAGGCGAGGTTCTGCAAGCGGTTCATCCAATAGGTGACGGCCGGCGCCCCGTCCCCGCCCATATAGTTCCAGCTCGCCCACACGCGCCGGCGCACCGGCATCGCGGATTTGTCAGTGTGGACGATCGCCCGGTTCGGCTGATAGCGGAATGCCCTCAGCAGCGTCTCTTCCCGTGCGGTCGGACGGCCTATCATGGCGAGCGCGCGGTCCGCGTGCGCCGCGATGATCGCATGGTCGAAGCGGTCGGCGTGGCCCTGCTCGTCCGTCACCAGGACGCCGTCATTGTCACGCGAAACGCGCACCACGGCGCAGCGCAGGCGCGCGTTCGCTGCGAACGGGGCCGAGAGCTGCTCCACATAAACGCGCGAACCGCCCGTCACCGTGCTCCAGCGCGGATTGTTCGCGACCTGAAAAAGCCCGTGATTGGCGTAAAAGCGAAAGAGCGACGCCGCAGGATAATCGAGAATATCGAGTGAGGGCGTCGACCATATCGCCGCCGCCATCGGGGCGAGAAAGCGATCGACGAACGGTCGCGAATATCCCTGCCGCCTGACAAAGGCGCCGAGCGTCAGGCGTTCATCCATCCCTTCTTCGAGCGCCGCCTTGGCATCGCGGTTGAAGCGGAGGATATCGCGGATCATCATCCAGTGCGACGGCGAGAAGGCGCTCGCCGGGTTTGCGAAGACGGCGGCAAGGCCTTGCCCCGAATATTCGATGCGGCCCCGATCAATCGAGGCGGCGAAAGACATATTCGTTTCTTCGACGCCGACGCCGAGAAGCTCGAACAGCGCCGTCAGGTTCGGGTAATTCGGCCGGTTGAAGACGATGAAGCCGGCATCGACCCCCATTGTCCCGTCGGCCGTATCGACCATCACGGTATTCGCGTGCCCGCCAAGGCGACCTTCTTGCTCGTAAACGACGACCTCATGGCCGGCGGAAAGAAGCCAGGCGGCGGAGAGGCCGGACACCCCCGATCCGATCACGGCGACGCGCAAGCGTTTTTGAGGCGCGGCTCGAAGGGCGCGCGGGTCGCGAACGTCGAAAGCCATGGGGATCCTTCAAATGGGTGCGAAAAGTCATACGAGCCGGCGCGCAGGCTGGATGAGGGCGGGTTTTCATGTAGACTAAAGTGGACAGTCGAGTGATCCAAGCCGCCCGGCATCCGTATCGTGGTGAAACGGAACAGGCGGTTTGATGTTTGGAGCGTTGGCGCGTCGCGTGACTGCCCTTAGACCGTCCGCCATGCCGGCGCCGGCCGATCCGGACCGGCTAAACGAGCTTCTTCTGCGAGTTGCGTCCGCAGGAGACCGCGAGGCCTTTAACTCCCTGTTCGCCTTCTTCGCCCCGCGCATCAAGGGATACCTCATGCGCATCGGCACCACTGCAGACCTGGCCGAGGACCTCGCCCAGGAGGCGATGCTGAAGGTCTGGAGGAAGGCGCGCCTGTTCGACCCGTCCAAGGCCTCGGCTTCGACGTGGATTTTCACGATCGCCCGGAACCTGAGGATCGACGCCGCCCGCAGGGCCGCCAAGCCCGCCCTCGACGCCGAAGACCCTGCCTTCTCCCCCGACGAGGAGCCGCGGGCCGACGTCATGATGGAGCGTCAGGCCCGAGACGAAAAGATCCGGGCGGCGTTCCAGTCGCTGCCGCCCGCCCAATATGAAGTCGTCCGCCTCCACTTCATTGAGGACGCCCCCCATTCGGAGATCGCCGCGCGCCTCAACCTGCCGCTCGGCACCGTTAAATCGCGGCTGAGACTCGCGTTTGAAAAGATCAGAAAGGAACTTGGTGACAGCGTTGAGTAATATCCGTCATCACCCGAAGGAAGTGACGCTTGCGGCGTTCGCCGCCGGGCAACTTGACGAAGCGCGCAGCGTCGTCATCGCGGCGCATTTGAAGCTCTGTTCCGACTGCCGCCTTGCGGTGGCGGACTTCGAAGTCGTCGGCGGCGCGTGCATCGAGACCATCGCACCAATGTCGATGAGCGAGAGCGCGCTCGACAGTTTCTGGCTGCGCGCCGGTAAACAGGAAGCCGCCGCCGCACCCGCGTCAGTCTTGGCCGCGAACGATTTTGCGCTCGACGCCGCGCATCCGCTGGCGAAGTATCTGAAAGACGGGATCGATGCGATTGCGTGGCGTCAGATGGCGCCGGGTCTATCGCAATTCGTCATTCCGGCGGATGGTTATCGTCCCGGCGTGCTTCGCCTGCTGAAAATTTCTCCGGGCGTTAAAATCCCGAAGCATTCGCATGGCGACGAGGAGCTGACGCTCATCCTGCGCGGGTCCTACACCGACGAGGTCGGGGACTTCCAGCGCGGCGATCTTGCCGATCTCGATGAGGACGTGCTTCACGCGCCGACGGCGACGGGCGACGAACCCTGCATCTGCCTCATCGCCACCAGTGCGCCGCTGCGCTTCCAGAGCATCATCGGGCGCATTGTGCAGCCCTTCATCGGCCTTTAAAGCCTGCCTAGCGCTTCAGGCGATTGATTAGGAATCGCCCGAGCTCTAGTTTTTCGGTGGTCGCGGCGGCTTTGCGAAAAACCGCGTTGCA
>CAZNXR010000271.1:3721-3958 GCA_964576815.1 uncultured Caulobacterales bacterium
CGCAAGCCGCCTCACGGCGGCGCGGGCGATGAGCCGTTCGCCCTGCGGGCCGGGCCGAATAGTTAAAATTGCAGATCGACGAACCGTTTTCAGATTGCGGCGGAACGGCGTCGCAAGCCGTTTTCTTTTCAGGGACTTCGCCTATTTCCCACTCATGCCGGCGACGGCGAAACTAGAAAAAAAGGAGAGAAAAATGGCCAAACTGACGACGTTCGCTTTCACCCTGATCGTTACGCT
>CAZNXR010000272.1:0-3917 GCA_964576815.1 uncultured Caulobacterales bacterium
ATGCGGCGCGCCTACGCCGACCGGTCGGCCTATCTCGGCGACCCCGACTTCTTCGACGTGCCGGTCGCCGCGCTCACCGCGCCCGAATACGCAGCGAAAATCCGGACGCAGATCAATCCAAGGCGCGCGACGAAATCGGCGGACGTCGCGCCGGGGCTCGGACCGATCGGCGAGAGCGAACAGACGACGCATTATTCGGTGATGGACAAGGAGGGCAACGCCGTCGCGGCTACGACGACGCTCAATTTCACCTTCGGGTCGAGCTTCAGCGTCGACGGCGCAGGCTTTTTTCTCAACAATGAAATGGACGATTTTTCAGCCAAGCCCGGCACGCCGAACGGCTACGGGCTGCTCGGCGGACAGGCGAACGAGATCGGACCGAGGAAGCGCCCGCTATCGTCGATGACGCCGACGATCGTCATCAAGGACGGAAAGGCGGTGTTCGCGACCGGCACGCCAGGCGGATCGACGATCATCAACATCGTCTTGCAGAACGTCCTCAACATCCTGGAATTCGGCATGAACCCGATGCAAGCCAACGCCGCGCCGAAGGTTCATCATCAGTGGCAGCCGGACCGCATCACCGCCGAGCCCGGCGTTTCCATCGACACGATTCGCATCATGGAGGAGCGAGGGTTTGTTTTCTCGCGCGGGGAAAACGGCGCGCTTCAGCAGCGTCCGATGGGACGCACCAACACGGTGATGCTTCACGAAGGAACGCTGCATGGCGCTGCGGACCCGCGCGAGCCGGATGGCGGCGTCGGCGCCTACTGATTTGGCGGCGCCGGAAGCGTCAAACGAAAGGTCGCGCCGGTTGCCTCGGATTTCACCAGCGAAAGCCCGCCATGATGGGCGCGTGCGATTTCAAGCGCGATCGCAACGCCGAGGCCGGATCCGCCCGGTTTCAGCGAACCCTTAAAGGGCTCAAACAGGCTGTCGATGGCCGCCTGCGGCAGGCCGGGACCGTTGTCGATGATGTCGATTGCCACCGCGCCGCTCTCCTGACGCGCCCGCACGGCGACCGCCGCGCCGGCGCGCGCACGGGGCTCGCCGTCCTCCCCGGGCGGCGAGAGCGCTTCGACCGCGTTCTTCACGAGATTGAAAAGCGCGCGATAAAGCTGCGTCGGGTCGGCGCGGATGACGAGATCCGCCGGCGCCTCGTTGACGAGATCGACCCCCATCGCAAGGCAGTCGTCGAAAACATCGTCGATGAGGCTGCGGAGATCGATTGAGTCGATTTTCAGGGCCGACGGCTCCATGCGCGCATAGCTGAGCGTGTCCCGGCTGAGCGCGATCGCGCGGTCGAGCGCGGAGATAAGGCGCGGGCTGAGTTTTCTGACGCGCGGGTCCTCGCTCTTGGCGAGCCGGTCGGACATCAGCTGCGCCGAGGCGAGGATGTTCCGGAGGTCGTGGCTGATCTTCGAAATGCCGGCCCCGAGCGCAGCGAGGCGCCGCCGCTCGGTAAGAAGCGTCTGCAGCCGGCGCTCCAGCGACGCGAGGCTGCGTTCCGCAACGCCGATCTCATCGGCGCGGAGACTGGGAATGAGGATCGCGGCCGCGTCTTCCGGGTTCTTCTCGAACGCCATCATGTTGTGCGTCACGCGCTTTACCGGCCGCACGATCATCGCGTTCAGCGCGGCGTAGATCGCCGCCGCGGTCAGCGAGGAAATAATCAGCGACAGGCCCAGCACGTTGCGCGCGAAAATGAGCAGGTCGCGCCGCAGGGCGGCCTGCGAAACGAACATATCGACTTCGACGTTCAGCGCGTTCTGCGGGCGACCGACGACGCGGATTGACTGATCGCCGGATGAGAACATGGTCATCCACGCGTCCGCCATCCGCTTTTGCGGCATGTCGCGGCCGAGATTGACGAAGCCCATCACGCGCGTTTGTTCGGCCGTTAGGCGCGTCGTCATCACCGGCATGCGCGCCCCGTCGCTGTCGACCGTGACGCCGAGGATGTTAGCGGTCGCGAATAGCTTCTCGGCCGTTTCCGGGTCGATCATCTGGTCCGGCGAATCGAGCGCGAGGGCGACGAGATAGGCGGAGTCGAGCCGTTCACGAAGCCACCCAATGCGTCGGTCGGAGACAGATGGGACCAGCACGATCAATTCCGCAATGAAGACGAAAATGATCGTCAAAACGAGCAGCTTCGCCGACAAGGAGCGCCGGACGCGATCGGGCAGCGTCGGCGTCGCGGTCATCGGCGGCGGCCCCTCTTTCGTCAGTCGAACGTCGCCAGCAAACGCACCAGCGCGCGCGTGCGGTCCGAAAAGAGCGTCGGCGTATAAAATGCGCCGCCGGCGCGCTTCGATATTTCTCCGCGCGTCGGATAAGCGGCGATATAATTCGTCATGGCGCCGATCTTCAACCGGTTCGCCATCGCGAAAGACCAGAGAGCGATAAGGTCGCCTGCCCCGCGGCCGGCGATTGTCGCGCCGAGGATGCGGCCGTTCTTCGCGACGAAGACCTTGATAAACCCGTCGGTGTCGCGCTCGGCCTGCGCGCGATCGTTGTCCTTGTTGGACCATTTGACGACGCGGGTTGACGGGTCCGCGGCCTTCGCCTCGCTTTCGCTGAGGCCGACGGCGGCGATTTCGGGATCGCAATAGGTGGCGCGGGGGCAAAGCGCGTCGCGCCGCTTCGCCGGCGTCTTGAAGAGGATGTTGCGCACGAGCGTCGAGGCGTGATCGCCGGCGAGATGCGTGAATTGTGGTCCGCCGGCGGCGTCGCCCGCCGCATAGATGCGCTTGTTCTTGGTTCGAAGGCGCGCATCGAGCACCAGCTTGCCGCCGTCGAGATCGACGCCGGCCTTCTCGAGCCCAAGACCGGCGAGATTGGCGCGCCGCCCCGCCGCGACGAGAAGATGCGAGCCTTCGATCGTCTCGCCGCCGTCAAGCGTGACCGCGACGCCTGACGCCGATTTGCCGACGCCGGCGATCTTCACTCGCTCGCGGAGCGCGACGCCTTCTTCGATGAGCCGCTTGCGGACAGTCTCGACCGCGTCCGCGTCTTCGCGATTGAGGATCGTCAGGCCGTCGACGATCGTGACGGCCGCGCCGAGGCGGCGATGGGCCTGCGCAAGTTCAGTCCCGATCGGGCCGCCGCCGATGACGATGAGATGCGACGGGCGGACGCGATTGGCGAAGACGGTCTCGTTGGTGAAATGCGGCGTCTCGGCGAGACCGGGGATCGGCGGCGTCGCCGGCGAGGAGCCGGTCGCGATCAAGAAGTGTTTCGCCTCAATTACGTGCGCGCCGGCGCTGACCGTGCGCCGGCCGGTGAACTCGGCGCGCGCGCGGATGACCTTGACGCCGAAGCCCTCAAAGCGCTCGACGCTGTCATGGGGCGCGATCGCGGCGATGACGCTGCCGACATGATCCATCACGGCGGCGAAGTCGATCGCGGGCTCGGGGGCGCCGACCCCGAAAGCCTTCGCCTTGCGCATCGAGGCGGCGTGCTCGGCGGCGGCGATCAGCGCCTTTGACGGCACGCAGCCGTAATTCAAGCAGTCTCCGCCCATTTCGCCTTTTTCGACGAGCACGACCTTGCGGCCGAGTTGGGCTGCGCCCGCAGCGACGGAAAGGCCGGCGGAGCCGGCGCCGATGATGCAGAGATCGGCGGCGATTTTGTCAGCCATTGCGCGCTTCTCCCGGGGGCGTCTTGCGGAGGCGTTTAAGAATGACAGGCAGCAAAGCGAGCGCTGCAAGGCCGACCATCGGCAGCAGCGTCGTCGGCTTGGTCAGGATGCCTGCAAGCGATACGTTCTCACCGGCGTCGAAAGCAGCGCCCGCAGCGTTGCCGATGCTCGCGTAAACGAAGGAGCCCGGAATGATCCCGAATAAGGTGCCTATAACGTAATTCCTGAGCGACACGCCGAGCGCGCCGGCGCCGATGTTCACCGCCCAGAAGGGAAA
>CAZNXR010000273.1:0-3912 GCA_964576815.1 uncultured Caulobacterales bacterium
GAAATTTGCGTCTTGAGGGCCCGGCGTTCGCCGACTATAGAGGCGCCGCGCGGCGGGCCGGCCGGCGCGGGTTTTGGGAGTGGAAAGGCAGGTAGGGGACGTGGCTGCGAACAAAAAGAAGCCCTCGAAAATCGACCTCAAGGATTACCGTCCGTCGGAAGACGAAGAGTTCATGAACGACCGCCAGAAGGAGTATTTCCGGCGCAAACTGATCGACTGGCGAAACGACATCCTGCGCGAGAGCCGATACACGCTTGAGCAGTTGCAGGAAGAAAGCCTTCACCTGCCTGACCTCGCCGATCGCGCGTCAAGCGAGACCGACAAGGCGATCGAACTGCGGACGCGCGACCGGCAGCGCAAACTGATTTCAAAGATCGATTCGGCGCTTCGGCGCATCGAAACCGGCGAATATGGTTTCTGCGAAGAGACCGGCGAGCCGATCGGCATTCGCCGTCTCGATGCGCGTCCGATCGCGACGCTGTCGCTCGAAGCCCAAGAGCGGCACGAGCGGTCGGAAAAGGTGCACCGGGACGACTAGCAGAGGTCCGGGAACCGCCGCCGCGCGGCGGACATTGCGGTTGCGCGCCGTGTTGCCCGGTCTTCGCCGCGGATGATGACGTAGCGCGCGCCGAGGCGGCGAAGACGGCGCATCGCCTCGTCGAAAAAGAAAGCGCGTATGGCGGGATCGCCCGCATAGCGCGCGCCGTCCTGCACCCACGCGACATCCGGCGCGAGCACGAAATAATGATCGGCGAGGTTCTCACGCTCGATCGTCTCCAGCGCGGGATCGACGTCGCCGATCAGAAACTGCGACCACACCGCGGTCTGAACGGCGTCGGTGTCTTCGATGAGCAGGGGACCTGCAAGCCCGCGCATCGCCTCGCGCATCGCCTGGTGCGTTTGCGCAAGCTGCACAAGGTCTTCCGCGCGCCAGTTCTTTCCCTGCTTGTACGCAACATCATAGGTGCGGCCGTATTCCGGCATGACGCGCGTCCGATAAGCGGCGGCGAGATCGGCGGCGAGCGTTGTCTTGCCGGCGCTCTCAGGGCCGAGAAGCGTCAGGCGCTTCTGGAAATGGGGACGCACCTCGGCGGGGATGACGTCCCACCATCGGTGCGGCGCCTTCAAGATCTCCGAACCCGACACGGAAACAGCCTCGCGCGAGGGATCGACCAGCACCGGCGCTGCGCCAAGCTCTTCGGCGAGGCGGAAGACATAAGCCTCCGATGCAAACACATGGGTAGGGGCTTCGGGCAGGACTTCGAGGATCGCGGAGCGCCAGATCGGCCAGAACCGGGGGTGCTCTTCGGGCGCCTGCGGCAGGTCGCGATGAAGGTGCGCAACGCGCGCGGCGGGCAGCATCGCGCGCATCCATTCGAAACGCAGCGCGCCCGCGATCGGCTCGGCGTCCGTCGAACAGACGAGCACGGTCGTTTCATCCGTCATCGCAAGCGCCGTGCGCGCAAGGAAGCGGTGACCCTCATGCGGCGGCAGGAATTTGCCGAGGAGAAATCCGCGCCGTCTCATACGCCCGACTTCTCCGCGCGGCGCCAGGTGACATATCCGTAGACGCACATCAGCAGAAAGACGCCGTAGAGCGCGGCGGTCGGTCTGAGGTCCTTCGCCCAGAAGAGCCCGACAGCGAGGATATCGACGGCGATCCAGAGGAACCAGTTCTCAAGGAAGCGCCGCGCCATCATCACCTGCGCGGCGATGCTGAGGCCGGCGATCGCTGCGTCCGGATAAGGGTGAGTCGAATCGGTGAAGCGGTCGAGCGCAAGTCCGAGGACCGCTGCGCCGGCGAGCGCGGCGCCTGCGTAAAGCCCGGTAACGGGCCCGGCGCGCGCGACGATCGCAAGACCCTGCGCATCGCGGGCGCGCGCCCAGTTGATCCAGCCGTAGATCTGGATCGCGAAGAAGAAGACTTGCAGGCCGGCGTCCGCATAGAGCGTCGCTTCGAAGAAGATGACCGCGTAGAGCGTCACCATTGCGAGGCCGAAGGGATAGTTCCAGATGCTCCGCCGGATGAGGAAGGCGATATTGGCGAGGCCGAGCATCACGGCGGCGACCTCGATCGCCCGCGTTCCCGCCATCGCCCGCACGAAATCGACCGCCCCTTCCATCGGGGCAACATCGGCGAATTCCCGAGGGCGCGCCAGCGCGCCGGTCAGGCTGGCGACCGGTTGAGCCTTTGATAAAGAACCGCGACCCCGACGATCGCGGCGCCGAGGCCGAGGAACGCGGTCGCGCGCCACAGCCCGTCAAGCCCCGCGAGATCGACGATGAAAACCTTGCCGATGGCGAGAAGCAGAACGGCGAAACCGGCGCGACGCAGGATATCGCTGCGCCGCAACGCCCCCGCGACAAGGAGCGCGGCTGCGTAAAGCGTCATCGCCGCCGAATAGGACCATGCTTCGGCGAGGCCGATATCGCCTTGTCTCAGCAGCGGTGCATGAAATGCGTGCCTGATTTCCATGACGAGAAAAACGAGGCCGGCGAAGGCGCTCGCAAGACCGAGCACGCGTGACCGCGCCGTCGCCTCGGCGGTTCGCGCTGCATGGGCGTTGACGGCGAGCGCGAGCGCCGGCGCCGCGAAATAGACGAGGGTCATGTTGAAGAAGAAGGCGCCGTCGACGCCTTCGTCCAGGCCGCCCCACCAGGGATTACGGACAGTGATCGGCGCGGCGATGTAGAGCAGGGCGGCTGCGCCGAGCAGCACGTTCTCCACGCTGCGGATCACCGGGGCGCCCGCCGCCGGGTAACGCCGGCGCAGCGCCGCAGCGATCAGCATCCAGGCGATAATGTTCAGGCTGATCTCTGTAAGACCGGCGCTGCCCAATGACAGTGTCGGCGCATGGAACGCCTGCCGGATGGCGAGGGAGAGCCAGGCGAGCCCCATCAGCGCCGCAGCGACGCCTGCGATGCGCGACTGCATCTTTGCGCCGGCGCGGCGTGCGGCGAAGCTGGCCGCAGCGAAGGCGAGGGCGGGCGCCAGGTAAAAGAGGAGGAGGAGATTGAAGACCGGCGGCCCGGGGATCGCTTCCGCATCGACGCCCCATATGGGGTGAAAATAGAGCAGCGGCCCGAACAACGCCGCGGCGGCGGAAAGCCCCGTCAGCGCGAGTTCCGCAAGGCGGCGCACGCGCGTCAGCGCGTCGCCGAAACGCCAGCGCATGAACGCCGCGATCGACATCCAGGAAACGATCTGCAGGCTGAGTTCGAAGAGCGTCAGCGTTCGCGCGCCGATGTCGCCATCGTTGAAGAGGTGCCTGATTTCCAGCGAAATGAAGGCGGCGAAAAGCGCGATCGCCGCGCCTTCAAGCGCCTGCACGACGCGGGCCGATCGCGCGACGCCGCCGCGCTCAAAGACGCGCGCCGCAAACCAGAAGGCGATCGCGGGCGCCGCATAACCGGCGATCAGCAGATTGAGGATCGGCGCCGGCCCAAGGGCGTAATTGGCGACCTCCGGCAGGAGGAGGAGGCGCAGCGACGCGGCGACCGCAATCGCGGCGGACAAATATTTGAGCGCGTCGAGCCGGTATCGGCGCCACAGCAGCGCCATCACCGGCGTTTGCAAAGCAAGCGCTGCGCTGAGGAAGAGGCCGTCGAAGAGGGCGACCGCAGCAAGGCAGGATGCGAAGGACGCCCCGACGACGAAGGCCGACACCGCGCCCGGATGCGCGTCAAACGACCCGGATTGACGGCGCAGAAAACTGAGAAGCCCGACATTGGCCGCCGTCAGGCCGATGGCGGCCAGCGCGATCGCCGCTTCGTCGTTGCTGCGCGCATTCAGCCAGAATTGCAGCGCCAGGAGCGCGACAGGTCCGACGCCCGCGACGATGGCGAGCGGCGCCTTGCGATCGCGAAATTGCATGCCGAGCGCGCCGCCGGCGCCGAACACGGCCGCCAGCG
>CAZNXR010000274.1:0-3896 GCA_964576815.1 uncultured Caulobacterales bacterium
GACGACCGCCGGCGGCAGGCGAAGGTCGCCGCCGCGGCGCTCGGGGACGCGGTTTACACGAAGTTTCCCTTCGTACACGGAATGTCACCGGCGAGAGACGAGCTGGGCGAGCTGATCCTCAACCGCACCTGGCGCCCTGCCCTTTCCGTCACCGGGCTTGACGGCGCGCCGGCCCCTGCAAACGCAGGCAATGTCTTGCGCCCCTTCACCGCGGCGAAGCTGTCGATGCGCCTGCCGCCGACGGTCGATGCGGAGAGGGCGAGCGCCGCGCTGAAGCGTCTGCTCGAGACCGAGCCGCCCTATGGCGCGCGCGTCAGCTTCAAGACCGAACCGCCGGGGACAGGCTGGAACGCCAACCCGACCGCCCGGTGGCTGATGGAGGCGCTCGACGCCGCCTCAAACGCGTCATGGGGCGAAGGCGTCGCGATGATGGGCGAAGGCGGCACCATTCCCTTCATGGCGATGCTGGGCCGGGCCTTCCCGCAGGCGCAGTTCGTCGTCACCGGCGTTCTGGGGCCCAATTCCAACGCGCACGGGCCGAACGAATTCCTCGACCTGCCGACCGGTAAACGCGTCACCGAAACGGTCGCCCATGTCGTCGCCGCGCATGGCCGCCGATAGCGACGTGAGGTAAGGCGCGGGCATGGCCAATTTCATCACGGTTGCGCGCATCGCGCTGATCGTTCCCTTCGCGGCGATGTTCTTCATCGCCACGCCCTGGGCGATGACCGCAGCGCTGGTGATTTTCATCGTCGCGGCGGCGACGGATTTTCTCGACGGTTTTGTCGCGCGCGCACGCGGCGAAGTGTCGGCGCTCGGCGCGGCGCTTGACCCCCTCGCCGACAAGCTCCTGATCGCGGCGGCGCTCATCCTCCTCATCCGCAACGGCGTCATCAGCGGGGCCGGCGTCATCGCCGCGCTCGTCATCATCCTGCGCGAAATTCTCGTCGGCGGTCTTCGCGAAGCGGTGACGGGGCGCGGCGGCAGCTTGCCCGTCACCATGCTCGCCAAGGGCAAGACCGCCGCGCAGCTCATCGCCGCCGCCATGCTCCTCGCCGCAGCGCCCGGCGGCGCCGTGGGGGAAGGCCTTCGCCCCCTCGCCGGCGGCGTCTTCTGGCTCGCCGCCGTCCTTACTTTCTGGACCGGCGCAGCGTACGCTGTGAAAGCGACCGCGTACCTGCGCGGCGCTGACAGCAAGAAGGACAGCGAGGCGACGCGGCTTCGATGAAATCGGCGCAAAAGGTTCCCGAAAAAGCCGCTCACCTCCTCGTCGTCGATGATGACGACCGCATCCGCACGCTGCTCAAACGCTACCTCACGGAGAACGGCTATCGCGTCTCGGTCGCCAAAGACGGCGCGGAGGCGCGCGACCTGATGGGCTCGGTTGATTTCGATCTCCTCATTCTCGACGTGATGATGCCGGGCCTAACCGGTTTCGATCTCACCGAGAAAATCCGCGCGGCCTCGAACGTGCCGATCCTCCTTCTCACCGCGCGCGGTCTTCCCGAAGACCGCATCGAAGGCCTTGAGCGCGGCGCCGACGATTACCTCTCAAAGCCGTTCGAACCGCGCGAACTGCTGCTGCGCATTACGGCGCTCTTGAGGCGCGCGCAGCCGATCAAGCGCGACCGGCAGCTGATGCAGTTCGGCGATACGACGTTTGAGCCCGGACGCGGCGAGCTTCGCCGCGAGGGCCAGCTCGTCAAGCTCACCGCCGGCGAGCTTGCGCTGCTGCGCGTGCTCGCCGCCAAGCCCGGCGAGGCGATCTCGCGCACGGCGCTCGCCGAGCAGACCGAAACGCCGATGGAGCGCTCGATCGACGTGCAGATCACGCGCATCCGGAAGAAGATCGAGGACGACCCGAGGACGCCGATCTATCTCCAGACGGTGCGCGGCGTCGGCTACATGCTCATCCCCGACTGACGCGATGTGGAAGCGCTTCCTGCCGAAGAGCCTTTACGGGCGGGTCGCGCTGATCGTGATCCTGCCGATCTTCCTGATGCAGTCGGTCATCACTTACGTCTTCTTCGATCGTCACTGGGACACGGTGACGGCGAATCAGTCGGCGAATGTCGCAGGCGAGATCGGCCTTCTCACGAAGCTCTTCGAAAAGGCGGAAACGCCCGAGGCGCGCGCCGCGATCATCGCGATGGCCTATGAGGATCTCGACATCTCGACACGCTTCCAGCCCGGCAAGGGCCTGCCACAGCGCAACAAGCTCTCACCTTTCAACCTCTACAACGCGACGCTCGACCGTCAGCTGACGGAGCAACTGAGCCGCGATTTCTGGTTCGATACGCGCAGCTGGCCGGGCTATGTCGAAATCCGCGTCGAGAGCGGCGACGGCTACCTCGTTTTCCTTCCCTTGCGCGACCGGGTGTTCGCGACGACCGGCCCCGTCTTTGTGCTTTGGCTGATCGGCACGTCGCTCCTCCTCGGCTCGATCGCCATCGTGTTCCTCCGAAATCAGGTGCGCTCGATCCTCAAACTCGCCAACGCCGCCGAAGCCTTCGGGCGCGGACGCGACATGCCGGAATTCCGCCCTTCAGGCGCGACAGAAGTTCGCCGCGCCGGCCGCGCCTTCATCGCCATGCGCGAGCGCATCAAGCGCCATCTGGCCCAGCGGACGACCATGCTCGCCGGCGTCAGCCACGACCTCAGGACGCCGCTGACGCGGATGAAACTGTCGCTCGCCTTGCTGCCAGAGAGCGAGGACGTGACCGAGCTTCGCCGCGACGTCGACGAGATGGAGACGATGGTGCGGTCCTATCTCGAATTCGCCTCCGACCTCGCCTCGACGGAAGAGGCGGTGAGGTTCGACGCCGGCGCGCTCCTGCGCGAAGTCGCCGCGGGCGCCGGGGCCGGCGAGCGCATCGCCATCGACGCGCCCGCCGGCGTGATGATCGAAGCGCGCCGCGACGCGATGAAACGCGCGCTCTCAAACCTCGTCGGCAACGGCCTCAAATACGCCGGGCGCGTCTGGGTCTCGCTGAAGCGCGACGGCGCCACTGTCGAATTCATCATCGACGACGACGGCCCCGGCATCCCGGAAGAAAAATACGCCGACGTGTTCAAGCCGTTCTACCGGCTGGACGAAGCGCGCAGCCAGCAGGTTAGCGGCGTCGGGTTAGGGTTGTCAGTGGTGCGGGACGTGGCGCGCAGCCACGGCGGGGATGTGACTTTGGGGCGGTCGCCGAGGGGGGGCTTGCGGGCGGTGTTGAGGGCGCCTGGGTGAAACTGCATGGAGAGATCTGGTAGGGCGGGTTGAGCGCAGCGATACCCGCCATCACCGCTCTCCGCGTAGACCAGCGGCCCATTCCTGCGCCGACCCGCACAGCGGCTGCGCATATTCCCGTTTCCATTGATGCCAAGATGAAAACGGCCAATCATCCGCTTCGGCGACGTGACCGTGTTTCACAGGATTGCCGTGAACATAGGCGATGTGCGCTTCAAGGTCTTTGTCATCACGGATGAGATGCTCCCAGAAGCGCCGTCGCCAGACGTTCCGTTCGCCCTTGCGGCCTTTTGACTTCGCGTCGCTTTCGAGCCGGCGCGTGAATCCGGTCTTGAGCAGCCGAATGCGTGTTGAGAAATCCTGATCGTCCTCTGGCAGTCGCCAGATAAAGTGCGTGTGCTCCGGCAGCACGACAACAGCGATCGTCTCGAACGGATGGTTCCGCGCAATATCAACCCATGAAGCGCGGAACGCATCGATGTTTTCGGTAAGGAGCCTGCTTCGGCGATCGTGCAAGTTCACCGTAAAGAAATACATGGCGCCGGGGACGTAGAGGCGGCGGTAGTTTGGCATGTATCGACGCCGGTCCCCTTTGATGGATTGTTGGCGGGTATCGCTTCGCTCAACCCGCCCTACGCATTACACCCGTCCAAACACCACC
>CAZNXR010000275.1:0-3893 GCA_964576815.1 uncultured Caulobacterales bacterium
TTAAAGCCCGAGTACGTCGATCATCGAGTAAAGGCCCGGGGCCCTCGTTTCGACCCAGCGCGCGGCGGCGAGCGCGCCCTTTGCGAAGAGGCTGCGATCGAGCGCGCGGTGCGAGAGAGTCAGCGTTTCGGAAGCGCCAGCGAAAATGACGTCGTGATCGCCGATGATCCCTCCGCCGCGAATGACGGCGAAGCCGATGGCGCCTTCGACGCGCGCGCCGCTGCGCTCGATCGCCTTTGCATCGTCGAAAGAGATATTACGTCCCGCCGCAGCCGCACGGCCGAGCAGCAGGGCCGTACCCGAGGGCGCATCGACTTTCGCGCGGTGGTGAGCCTCGACTATCTCGATGTCATAGCCGGCGGGCAGCGTCGCGGCGGCCTTGCGCACGAGCGCGGCGATGAGGTTCACGCCGAGCGAAAAATTGCCGGATTTGACGATCGCGGAGCGGCGGGCGAACCCGTCGATGGCGGCGGCATCGGCGGGCGACAAGCCGGTCGTGCCGATCACCATCGGCAAGCCGGCGCCCGCCCAGAGGCGCGCGTTCTCAATCGTCGCGGCTGGCGTCGTGAAGTCGAGGAGCACGCCCCCTGCCCCGGTGAGCGACGCAAGTCCGTCGCTGACCCGCGTCCCCGCGATCGCTTCGCCGACGGCCGGATGACCTTCCCGTTCAACTGCGCCGGCGAGGCGGAAGCCGCCCTCCTCACGCGCGGCGGCGGCAAGCGCCTGCCCCATGCGGCCGCCGGCGCCGGCGATGATGATTTTCGTTTCGCTCATTACGGCCTTTCTCAATTGACGCGCCGCGCCGCCGCAATGTCGCGGTCGAAAGCGTCGTCGGCGTCCGCCTCATCGGGCGGCGGCGCATAGGCGTCCGGCGGCGGCGGCGGCGCTGCGTCGTCCGCAGGCGGGGGAATAAGCGCCAGCGCCGGCTGGGGCGAGGGTTGAGACTCTGGCTCGGGGGCGGCGATCTCCGCCGGCGAGCGGTCTTCGAGCGCAATTTCTTCCGGCGCCGGTTCTTCGGTCGCAGGCTCCGGCGGCCGCCGGAAAAGGCCGGCGATCGCATCGCGATCGAGGAGCTTCGCCGCCTTCGTCGCCAGTTTCTGGGCCTGGCGATCATCGCCCGCCCGGTGCGCCTCCACAGCCTCGACGAACGCCGCGACGCCTTTCTCGCGCCGCTTCAGGACAGAACGCAACAGCGAGCGACGGCGCATCGCGGTCCAGTCCTTCCAGAGGCTGACGGCAAGCGCGGTCAGGCCGAGCAGAAGCGCGACCGCAAAACCGGCGACCCCCGCCGGCGCGTCCATCCGCCAGCCGAACGCCTCGATCTTCACGCTTGCGCCGAGCGCCAGCACGAGCGTGACGGCGAAGGCGGCGAACACGACCCAGAGGAGAAAGATCAGCAGGCGGAGCATCAGAGGCGCTCCGTTCCGAGCGCGGCGAGCATCGCCTTTTCGCGCTCCGATAGCGCGGCCTCGACCGCAAGCCGCGCGCGCGCCTCGTCGAGCCAGAGCCGCAGCGCCTCAGCGGCCTCAGGCCGCATGGCGCCGGCTTCCTCGACCGCGCTGGAAAGGTCTCCGCCGAGCAGCGCCGCTTCGACCCGCGAGAGAACCGCCGCGACGCTGTCGCCGGGGCGCGGCCCTGAGGGGCGCAGATTGACGAGCGAGGCGAGGCCGACGCCGAGATGCGCGGCCGGACCCTTGGCTTCGGCGCGCCGGCCGCTGGCGAGCGCGAGGCGCTGATGGTCAGGGAATGACGCGGTCAGCGCCGCGAGCGCGGGAACGCCCGTTTCCGCCCGGTCGGCGACCAGCGCCGGCAGCGGCCCCGCCTGCGGTTCGGCGAGAAACGCCTTTAGTTCTGCGGCGTAAGGCGCGCCCGCACGGGCCTTAGCGGCCATTGCGGCGAAGGCGATCGCGCGCCGCGCCGCCGCGCGTTCTTCCGCGAGCGCGCGCGTCTCGTAAGGGGCGAGCGAGGCTTCCGGCTCTGGTTCGTCCGCTTGCGGAGTATCTCTTGCCTCATTCTCCAGCGCGTTCTTCGCCGCATCGCGCAGCGCTTCGTTGGCGCCGGGCGCGGCGTGCGGCGCGGGCGGCAGTTCATTGATGAAGCTTTCGTCTGAACGATCAGCCTCCGGCGCCGCGCCGAGCGTTTCCTTGACGGAGGCGGCTTCGTTGAAGATTTTCTCCGGGGGCGGATTAACCGGACCCGGCGCATCATGCGGCCCGACGCCGGCGGGCGCTGGATTCTTGTTGGGGATTTCGATCGTCACCGGCGCCGCGCCCGCGGCCTTGCTCGCGGCGCTCTCCGGCGTGCGGTCGCGCGAAAAATAAGCAAGGCTCGCAATCGCCAGCGCCGCGGCGAAGACGGCTAGCAGGATGAGGCCCGGCGAGCGGCCCGGCTCCGCTGTTTCGGGCGGATCGGGCGGCGGGCTGTCCTGCACCTTCAGCGCCGTGCCGACGGTTTCCGCTTCGACTTCGGGCGGGTCGGTTTCGATGTTCGCCGGCGGCGGGTTTTCGTCGGGCGCCATTCGCGGCCTTTCGCTTTTCGTTGATGAATATAACGCCAAAACCGGCGGGACGAAGGCGCGGGATCAGGTGCGAAGGAGCGCGGCCATCGCTTGCGCCGTGCGCTCTGGCGCGATTTTCACCCGGCCCCAGCGGTCGGCAAGCGCCGCGGCCGCGACAGCATCGCTGAGCGCCAGCAAGGTGGCATGGGCAAGCCTGTCTTCGAGGCCGGCGCGCACCGTCTGGGCGAAGAACAGCGCCGCCGAGCGCGGTGAAAACAGCCCTACCGCGCAATCGAGGGCTCTTTCTGCAAGCGCGGCCCGTGCCTCGGCGCTCAATTCTGCCTCCGGGACTGCGTCGTAAAGGACGAGGCGGCGCGCCGCGACGCGCTTTTCTGCAAGCGCCGCCACGAGATCACCGGCGCGGTCGGTACCGGCAAGATGCAGAATGCGCCTTTGTCCTTTCGTCATAGAAATGAGGTTGGCGAGACTTCCAACATCCCCCTCCGCCATTTGGACATCGCCGAACCCCGCATGCCGGGCTGTGTCGGCCGTCGCCGCGCCGACAGCAAAGACACGGGCGCGCCTGTCGGCGTTGACCCGCGCGAAGGCGCGCACCCCATTAGCCGACGTGAAGGCGAGCGCTTCGTCCGGCTCTACCGGCGCCGGGTCGTCCCGGAACATGATCTTCATCACCGGCGACAGGATGACCTCCGCGCCCGCCGCAAGGATCGCGGCGGAGAACGCGTCGGCGTCCGGGGATGGCCGGGTGTTGATGACGAACATCGCGCGAGTAGGTAATGGGCGATGGGCATTGGGCAATGGGGTTATAGGCGGCGCGGCTTTATTTCCGCGGCCCTACTGCCTATTGCCCCTCATTCAAATGGCATGACCCAAGACCTCCTCATCCTCGGCATTGAATCGAGCTGCGACGACACCGCCGCCGCTGTCGTCTGCGTTCGGGGCGAGGAGACCCGCGTCCTGTCGAATGTCACCCGGGCGCAATTCGATCGGCACGCGGCATTTGGCGGGGTAGTGCCCGAGATCGCCGCGCGCGCGCATGTCGAGCTGATCGACAGCGTGATCGAGGCGGCGCTAGCGGACGCTGGCGCGCGTCCGCAGGACCTTGACGCTATTGCGGCGACAGCAGGACCAGGCCTGATCGGCGGGGTGATGGTGGGCCTTACTGCCGGCAAGGCGATCGCCATCGCGCATGAAAAGCGGCTCGTTCCTGTCAATCATCTCGAAGCCCATGCCTTGTCGGTCAGGCTGACGGAGGCCGTTGATTTTCCTTATCTTCTTCTTCTGATTTCGGGCGGTCATACGCAGCTTGTCGAGGTTGCAGGGGTCGGGCGCTACCGGCGTCTCGGCACGACGATTGACGATGCGGCCGGCGAGG
>CAZNXR010000276.1:0-3883 GCA_964576815.1 uncultured Caulobacterales bacterium
GCGGCGGCCGCCCCTAAATTCGACTTCATATCGCTGATGGCGCACGATCCCGGCACGGCGCGCATGATCGAGGATCCGATCGACTTCCTCGGCAATCTCATCCTCCTCATCGTCGGGGGAAACGACACGACCCGCAATTCGATGTCGGGCGGCGTCTTTGCGCTTAATCTTTACCCGGACGAATTCCGCAAGCTGAAAGCCGCCCCCGCGCTCATCCCGAACATGGTCTCGGAAATCATCCGCTGGCAGACCCCGCTTGCGCATATGCGCCGCACGGCGCTGCGCGACGTCGAGTTTCGCGGGCAGACGATCAGGCAAGGCGACCGCGTCGTTATGTGGTACGTCTCCGGCAATCGCGACGAGCGCGTGTTTCAGGACCCGGACCGGTTGATCATCGACCGCGAGAACGCCCGCCGGCATGTCGCCTTCGGCTTCGGCATCCACCGCTGCATGGGCAACCGCGTCGCCGAGATGCAGCTTCGCATTCTGTGGGAAGAGCTTTTGAAGCGCTTTTCGCTGATCGAAGTCGTCGGCGAGCCGCAGCTCGTGCAGTCAAATTTTGTTCTCGGATATGAGCGCCTCCCCGTGCGTCTCCACGCCTGACCGCCATGACTTTCCGCCCTTGAAAACCCGCCCGATCCGCCGCAGGAAACGCCATGGCCAAGAAACCCGACCTTGAAGGCGTCTCCTTCGAAAAGGCGCTCGCCGAACTTGAAGAGATCGTCCGCAAGCTCGAATCCGGCGCGGTGGAGCTTGAAGACTCGATCGCCCTTTACGAGCGCGGCGCGGCCCTCAAAGCCCATTGCGAGGCCAAGCTCAAATCCGCGCAGGAGCGGATCGAGAAAATTGTCGTTGCGGGCGACGGAAAGCCGAAGGCCGAACCGGCGAGCTTCGAGTAGTGGCGGCGGCGTCGCAAAGTCCGCCGAATCGCCCCGTTTCCGCCGCCAAACGACCCTGCCGGGGTGGTTTTTTGCAGCGCAGCGCCTAAGAAGGGCGAGTTAACCGGGCCCCGGCGCCCGGGCGCGAAGGGGACTTGAAGATGGCAGTCGATACACCGCTCCTCGACCAGGTGAAAATTCCGGCCGACCTTCGGAAGCTGCCGAAGAACCAGCTCCGCCAGTTCGCGGACGAGCTTCGGGCCGAGGTTATTGACGCCGTCTCCGTCACCGGCGGGCATCTGGGCTCAGGTCTCGGCGTCGTCGAACTGACGGTCGCCCTTCATTACGTCTTCTGCACGCCGGACGACCGCCTCGTCTGGGATGTCGGGCACCAGTGCTATCCCCACAAGGTTATTACCGGCCGGCGCGACCGCATCAGGACGCTCAGGACCGGCGGCGGACTTTCCGGCTTCACCAAGCGCTCGGAGAGCGAATACGACCCGTTCGGCGCCGCGCACGCCGCGACCTCGATCTCCGCCGCGCTCGGCTTTGCGCGCGCGCGCGATCATCTCGGCAACAAGAACCATGCGATCGCCGTCATCGGCGACGGCTCGATGTCGGCGGGCATGGCTTATGAGGGCCTTAACAACGCCGGTTCGCTCGGCACGAAGCTCGTCGTCATCCTCAACGACAACGACATGTCGATCGCTCCGCCGGTCGGCGCGATGAGCGCTTATCTGGCGCGCGCCTCCTCCGGCAAGGTTTACCAGAACATGCGCCGCATCTCGAAGCAGGTGCTGAAGCGCCTGCCCGCCCCGGTGTTCGAAAAGCTCGCGCGCGCGGAAGAATACGGCCGCGGCATGGTGACAGGCGGAACGCTGTTTGAAGAGCTTGGCTTCTACTATGTCGGCCCGATCGACGGGCACAACATGGATCATCTGATCCCGGTGCTCGAAAATGTGCGCGACATGGAGGACGGCCCGGTGCTCGTCCATGTGGTGACGAAAAAGGGCAAGGGCTACGCGCCTGCCGAAGCCGCCGCCGACAGGGGCCATGGCGTCGTCAAATTCGACGTCCTCTCCGGCAAGCAGCACAAGGCGGCGTCGAACGCGCCCGCCTATCAGAAGGTCTTTGCACAAGCCCTCATCAAGGAAGCCGAGAAAGACCCGAAGATCGTCGGCATCACCGCGGCGATGCCGTCCGGCACCTCGCTCGACCTCTTTGCGCAGGCGTTCCCCGACCGCTGCTACGATGTCGGCATCGCCGAGCAGCACGCCGTCACTTTCGCCGGCGGTCTCGCGGCGGACGGCATGAAGCCGTTCTGCGCCATATACTCGACCTTCCTGCAGCGCGCCTATGACTCCGTCGTCCATGACATCGACTTGCAGAAATTGCCCGTGCGTTTCCCGATGGACCGCGCCGGCCTCGTCGGCGCGGACGGAGCGACGCACGCCGGCTCCTTCGACATCGCCTATCTCGGCTGCCTGCCGAACATGGTCATCATGGCGTGCTCGGATGAAGCCGAGCTTGTCCACATGACGGCGACGGCGGCGGCCTATGACGAAGGCCCGATCGCCTATCGCTATCCGCGCGGGGAAGGCGTCGGCGTCGACCTGCCGCAAGTCGGGAAGGTGCTGGAGATCGGCAAGGGCAAGATCGTCCGTGAAGGGACGAATGTCGCGATCCTCTCGCTCGGCACGCGCCTCGCCGAGGCGCTTAAAGCCGCCGAAACGCTCGAAACGCTCGGGCTCTCGGCGACCGTCGCCGACGCGCGCTTTGCAAAGCCGCTCGATCACGACCTCATCCGCCAGCTTGTCCGCCACCACGAAGCGCTCATCACCATCGAGGAAGGATCGCGCGGCGGGTTCGGCGCCTTCGTGCTCCATTACCTCTCCGATGACGGACTTCTCGACGGCGGTCTCAAGGTCCGCACGATGACGTTGCCGGACATCTATCAGGACCACGACAGCCCCACGAAAATGTACGACCAGGCGCGGTTGAGCGCCCCGCACATCGTCGAAACGGCGATGCGCGCGCTGGGGCGCTCGGCGGAGATCATCAAGCTTCGGGGTTAGAGCGGCCGGCGACAAAAGTGCAACGCGGTTTTTCGCAAAGCCGCCGCGACCACCGAAAAACTAGAGCTTGGGCGATTCCTATCAATCGCCCGAAGCTCTAGTCGGCCTTCAGCGCATTGGAAAAAAGCTGAGCCATTCACCTTCTCCGCTCATTCCCGCGCAAGCGGAAATCCAGAGCCGCAAGTACGGTTCTCTTGGACCCTGGGTCCCCGCTTTCGCGGGGATGAGCGGTTGGGGGGATCGGCTGACAACTAACGACATTAATCTCGCAGGCCTGCGACGCCCGCCCGCACGAGAGAGTCTCACCGCCGCGCGAGAATCTTCCCGCCGTCCGGCGCCGTCAGGATCAGCGCGCCGGTCTCATCGATCGAAAATCCGGAAACCTTCGCCAGCGTGTCGAAGAACTTGCGCTCCTGATTCATCAGCGCAGGCGCGCAGGCGCGCAGCGTCGCGGCGGCGCGGCTGAAGGAAAGGCCCTCGCCGGTCAGCGTGTAGCCGGCGTTATAATTATTGCACGAACCCGATCCGCTGACGCGACCGCCCTCGCCAAACAAGAGACTGGCGCGCGCATTGTCGATGACCCCGCCGCCATTGATGTCCTCGACAACCCATTCGCCGCCGCCGAGAGTCGCGGCTGCACCCCGCGTCGACCCCGCGCAGGATGATACGGCGAGCATTGCGATCAAGCTCAGTATTGCAGTCTTCATCCGATCCTCCGGCGTCAGTTGCTGTCCGGACTGTTGCGCCGCTCCGCTTCTTCGAGTTCCTTGCGCAGCTTTTCCACGTCTTTCTTGTCCGCGAGCGGATCGTCGCGGCGCGTCCAGGAGGGCTCGGCTCCCGTCGTCCCGACATTGACCGCCGTGCCCGCCGGCTCAGGCGCAAGGCCCGTCTTGCCGAGATCGCCCGCCTGACCTTTGCGGAAGTCTTCGA
>CAZNXR010000277.1:0-3859 GCA_964576815.1 uncultured Caulobacterales bacterium
GAGGACGAGCGCACGCTATTCCTCACAAGGCCGCTGCGCGCCTGACGGGGCCGATTCCGAATCCCCTGGCGATGGTTTAGGGTCTCTCCAACTGACCGGGAGAATCCTTGATGAAAGTCCGCGCCGCCGTCGCCTTCGAGGCGGGAAAACCGCTCGCCGTTGAGACCGTCGACCTCGAAGGCCCGAAGGCCGGCGAGGTTCTCGTTGAGATCAAGGCGACCGGGATCTGCCATACGGATGAATTCACGCTCTCCGGCGCCGACCCCGAGGGCGCCTTTCCGGCGATCCTCGGCCATGAAGGCGCGGGCGTCGTCGTCGAGGTCGGGCCGGGCGTCACCAGCGTCAAGCCGGGCGATCATGTCATTCCGCTCTACACGCCCGAATGCCGCGAATGCGATTACTGCCTGCATCCGAAAACAAATCTCTGTCAGAAGATCAGGCCGACGCAAGGCAAGGGCGTGATGCCGGACGGCACCTCGCGCTTTTCCTACAAGGGCAAGCCGGTCCTTCACTATATGGGCTGCTCGACTTTCTCGAACTACACGGTTCTGCCTGAGATTGCGGTCGCGAAAATCCGCAAGGACGCGCCGTTCGACAAAGTCTGCTACATCGGATGCGGGGTGACGACCGGTCTCGGCGCGGTGATGTTCACCGCGAAGGTCGAGCCGAACACCAACTGCGTCGTTTTCGGTCTCGGCGGCATCGGCCTAAACGTCATTCAGGGCCTCAAGATGGTCGGCGCCCGCCAGATCGTCGGCGTCGACATCAACCCCGGCAAAAAGGCGATGGCCGAGAAATTCGGCATGACCCACTTCGTCAATCCGAAAGAGGTGAAAGGCGACCTCGTCGCCCACCTCGTCGAGCTGACCGGCGGCGGCGCCGACTATTCCTTCGAGTGCATCGGCCGCGTCGACACCATGCGCGCCGCGCTTGAATGCTGTCACAAGGGTTGGGGCGAGAGCGTCATCATCGGCGTCGCCGGCGCCGGACAGGAAATCTCAACACGTCCCTTCCAGCTGGTGACGGGCCGCGTCTGGCGCGGCAGCGCCTTCGGCGGCGCACGGGGGCGGACGGACGTGCCGAAAATCGTCGATATGTACATGGAAGGCCGGATCAATATCGACGAGATGATCACGCACCAGATGCCGCTTGAAAAAATCAACGACGCCTTCGACCTGATGCATAGCGGCGAAAGCATCAGGAGCGTGGTGGTCTACTAACCATGGAGCGCGTTTCCTCCTCCAAATCCTTCGGCGGCGCGCAGTCCATCTGGAAGCACGCCTCCACGATGCTCTCCTGCGACATGCGCTTTGCCGTCTTCACGCCGCCGGCGGAGGTTCATGGGCCGGGTCCCTACCCGGCGCTGTTGTGGCTGTCCGGCCTGACGTGTACGGAGGATAACTTCACCGTGAAGGCGGGCGCGCAGGCCGCCGCCGCCGAGCTCGGCCTCATGATTATCGCGCCCGACACCTCGCCGCGCGGGGATCATGTGCCGGACCTCGATCCCAAGACCTATGATTTCGGCAAGGGCGCAGGCTTCTATCTCGATGCGACCGAGGCGCCTTGGGCCGCGAACTACCGCATGTATTCCTATATCGCCGAAGAGTTGCCGGCCGTTATCGCTGCGCAATTTCCGGCGGACAGAGCGCGCTTCGGGATTTTCGGTCATTCGATGGGCGGGCATGGCGCGCTGACCCTTCACCTGAAGCACCCCGACTGGTTCAGGACGTGTTCGGCTCTTTCGCCGATTGTCGCGCCGGCTTCGGTTCCGTGGGGCCGGAAAGCGTTCACGCATTATCTCGGGACTGACGAAAGCCGCTGGGCCGACTATGACGCGACCCAGCTGATCGCCCGGAAAGGACCAAGCGCGGCGCACATCCTCATCGATCAGGGAACGGCCGACCCGTTTCTCGAAGAGCAATTGCGCCCGCAGCTTTTCGTCGAGGCGGCGCGGCGCGCCGGCCAGACGCTGACGCTGCGCATGCAGGAGGGCTACGACCACTCCTATTTCTTCATCGCGACATTTATCGCCGACCATCTCGCGTGGCACAGGCAGGCGCTCGGCTGACCTGCAAGGCGCGGTGGACTTCGCCCTACCGCGGCGGCACTCTGGCCGCTTTACCTCCGCTGGAGCATCTATGCTGAAACGACACACCGCCCTCGCCGCTTCGATTGCACTGGCGCTGGCCGCTTGCGGCGCCGCCGATGCGCCGAAAGTGGATGCGACGGTGCTCGCCGCCATGGGCGCGCCCGGCGCCGCAGGCAGGATCGGCGCCGCGGGCGGGGTCGACGCCGCCGCCATCATCAATGCCGACGAGAATCCGGGCGAGTGGCTGACGCATGGACGGACCTATTCCGAGCAGCGCTATTCGCCGCTTGCGGGCGTCACGCGCGACAACGTCAAGGATCTCGGCCTCGCCTGGTCTTTCGACCTCGGCGTCAGCCGCGGCATCGAGGCGACGCCGATCGTCCGTGACGGGATCATGTATGTCACGGCGAGCTGGAATTTCGTCCATGCGCTCGACGCGCGGACCGGCGCGCCGCTGTGGTCTTTCGACCCTGAAGTCGATCGCAGCCGCGCCGCCGTCATGTGCTGCGACATCGTCAATCGCGGCGTCGCAATCTGGGGAGACAAAGTCTATACGGGGACGATCGACGGCAGGCTCATCGCGCTCGACGCCAGAACGGGCGCCAAGCGATGGGACGTGCAGACGGTCGATCTTTCAAAACCCTATTCCATCACCGGCGCGCCGCGCATCATCAAGGGCAAAGTGATTATCGGGAACGGCGGCGGCGAATTTGGCGTTCGCGGCTACATCTCCGCCTATGACGCCGAAAACGGATCGCTCCTCTGGCGCTTCCACACCGTGCCCGGAAATCCTGCGGACGGCTTTGAAAGCGCCGCGATGGAGGCCGCCGCGAAGACCTGGACGGGCGAGTGGTGGAAGCTCGGCGGCGGCGGCACGGTCTGGGACTCCATGGCCTATGACGCGGAACTCGACCTTCTCTATATCGGCGTCGGCAACGGCTCGCCGTGGAACCAGCGCCTCAGAAGCCCCGGCGGCGGCGACAATCTTTTTCTGTCGTCGATCGTCGCGCTGAAACCCGACACCGGCGCCTATGTATGGCATTATCAAACGACGCCGGGCGAGACGTGGGATTATACGGCGACGCAGCACATGATCCTCGCCGACCTCGACATTGAGGGCGCGCCGCGCAAAGTCATCATGCAGGCGCCGAAAAACGGCTTCTTCTACGTCATTGACCGCGCCACCGGGGCGCTGATCTCCGCGAATAATTTCGTGCCGGTGAACTGGGCGAGCGGCGTCGATATGAAGACGGGCCGCCCGATTGAGAACCCCGACGCGCGCTGGCCGGGGAAACAACCCTTCTTCCAGCTGCCCGGCCCTCTCGGCGCGCATAACTGGCATCCGATGTCGTTCAGCCCTGAGACGGGCCTTGTCTACATTCCCGCGCAGGAGATCCCCTTTCTCTACGGTGAGACTGGTCCGTTTACGGAGAAAAAGGGCGGGTGGAACACCGGCGCGGAATTTATGCTCGGCGCGTTGCCGACGGATGAAGCGACGTTCAAAGCGTTGCGCGCCATGCTGCGAGGCCGCTTGATCGCCTGGGACCCGGTCAAGCAGGAGCCGCGTTGGTCGGTCGAGCATATCGGCCCGTGGAACGGCGGCGTATTGTCGTCCGCCGGCGGGCTGGTGTTTCAAGGCGCGTCGGATGCGCATTTCGCCGCCTATGACGGCGCCACCGGCGAGCGTCTCTGGCGCTTCTTCACGGGGACCGGCGTCGTCGCGGCGCCGATCGCGTTTGAGACGGAGGGCGAGACCTATGTCACGGTCGC
>CAZNXR010000278.1:0-3846 GCA_964576815.1 uncultured Caulobacterales bacterium
GGACGCAAAGACATGGTCGATCCTCTAAAGGCCGGACGCAAGAACCCGTCTACAGTTTCTACCGGGCGTAATCGTGACGGTTTTCAGTCCTGCTTTTGCCCAAACGCGCCGAAAAAGCAACGCGGCAGGCGGCGCAGATCAGGAAGGACGGTCAAAGCGCAGCGTCACCTGTTGCTCAAACGAAGGACGCGGCGCGCCCTCGACCGTCCGCGGCGAGAAGCGCCAGCGTTTCAAGGCGTTGAGGGCGGCCCTGTCGAAACAGGTATTGGAAGACGCGGCGACGCGCGTGCTGACGACGGCGCCGTCCGGCGTTATCGTAAAGGCTAGTGCGACGGTCTCGGACGCGCCGGCCGTCGCTTCGCACTCCGGCGGGTAAACCGGCTCGACGCGTTCTATAATCTGGGCCTCGACGGTTCCGCCGGGACCGACGGGCGCTGGCTGGGCTGCAGCGGCGGACGGCAGGGGATCGACAATCGCTCTGACGTTCTCCGAAGGCTGGAGAGGCACCCGATCAAGCTTCAGCGGGATTGTCGTCTGCCGCGGCTGGGTGATCGAGAGGCCGCACCAGATCATGAAAGCGAAAATCGCCAGGACCGCCAGCAGGGAAAGCCGCGCCGGCTCTTGCGGCTGCGAAGCCGTGGGTGTCGCTTGCTCGTGCGCGCGCGCCCCTGAAGGCGCGGACTTTTGCGCGCCCGCCATGCCCGCCTCGATCTTGAAGCGTTCGATGACCGGTTCCGGCTCCAGCCCAAGCACTTCGGCGTATGCGCGCACGAAACCGACGCCGTAAGCGCGGTTCGGCAGGCGCTCGATCGCCATCTGCTCGATCGCCTCGATATAGCTCGCCTTGATGTGGGTGCGTTCGCTGACGGCCGCGAGAGAGAGGCTCTGCTGCGCGCGCACCGCCTCGAGATAAGGGCCTACGCCAGGGAAGTTCTTGGGATCGATCTCCGGCGCCCGCAGGCGCGCCCGCGCATCGTTGAGTTCGAAGATCTCGGCAGAAGTGTTCTGTCCTGACACAGTCGCGCCACCCTAACGCCACACGAAGACTTGTTTACCGTAACGGCTCCGGAAACGATACCGCTGCGGGCTTTCAATTCGGCCAACAGCGCCATGATTCGCCGGTGCTGCGCGTCGCCTAGCAGCAAGCGCGCCAAGGAATGATTTCCACAGTCGCTAAACTTGCCGCGGCGGATCAGGGAAGCTGAACGCCGGCGGCCGCGAGGTAGCGCGCAAATTCCCGCCGGACCGGCGATTTCGCCCGTTTTGAACCGGCGAGCCAGTCGGCGACGCCGGCGGCGTCGATGGACCGCAAGAGCCTTCGGAACGGCCCGATTGAGGACGCGGGCGATGAGAACCGGCGCAAGCCCGCGCCAATCAGCGCCGCGCCCATCAAGGGGTCGGCCGCTTGCTCGCCGCAAAAAGTCAGCGGTTTGCCGACGCGACTTGCCGCTTCGGCAAGCCGCGAAATGAAGCTCAAGAAACCGGGTTCCAACGGATCGAACCGACGCTGCGTCATTTCTGCGTCCCGGTCGGCGGCGAAATAGAACTGCGCAAGGTCGTTGCCGCCGATCGACAGGAAATCGACGCGCGCAGCGATGTCGTCGATCCGCCACGCGGCGGCCGGCGTTTCGATCATCGCGCCGACGCGGATTTCGGAAGGCAAAGGCTTGCCGCGGCGATTGGCGAAATCGACCTCTCTGGCGATCAGATCGCGCGCTGCATCGACTTCATCCGGCACCGTGATCATCGGGAAGAGCACATGCGCCACCCCGCCCGCAGACGCTGCAAGCAGCGCGCGCAATTGCGGCCGGAACAATCCGGGGCGATCGATCGCCATCCGCAGACCGCGCCAGCCCATCGCCGGATTGGCTTCCGGTCTCACCTTCATGTAGGCGCCGGCCTTGTCGGCGCCGAGGTCCGCAGTCCTGAAAACGACCGGCTTGCCGCCGGCGAGCGCGAGAATTTGGGCGTAGAGCCGCTCCTGCGCGCCGGCGCGCGGCAATTGCGCGCCGATGATGAATTGCAGCTCCGTCCGAAAAAGCCCGACGCCGGCCGCGCCCGTGCTCTCAAGATGGCTCATGTCGAGCGGTATGCCGGCGTTCATGAGAAGCTCGATCGCGACGCCGTCCCGCGTCACCGAGGGCAGGTCGCGTTCGGCGGCGAACGCGGCCTGCTGCTCCGTCTGCAGCGCTTCCTTTTCCCGGTAACTCGCAATGACGTCCGTGGTCGGACGAATAAGGACGTCGCCGCTCTCGCCGTCGACGATGACGTCGTCGCCTGCTTCGACAAGACCGAGCGCGCTGTCGATGCCGGCGACCAGCGGAACGCCGAGCGCGCGCGCAACGATGGCGACATGCGACGTCGGGGAGGCGTCCGCCACCACGAGTCCCTTTAGGCGCGATCGGTCGTACTCAAGCAGCTCGGCCGGACCCAGAACGCGCGCCAACAGGATCGCGGCCTCGGGAAGCTCCGCCGCAGCGGCCGCTTCGGCGCCGGTCAAATGGCGCAAGAGCCGTCGCGACAGATCGTCGAGATCGTGCATACGTTCGCGGAGATAGGGATCCTTTATCTGCGCCATGCGCGCGCGGTTCTCGGCCTGCACCTGTTCGACGGCCGATTCGGCCGTAAGACCGGAAAGCGCGGCGGCGCGCATGCGTTCCTTCCAGCCGCGGTCATAAGCGAAGAGCCTGTAAGTCTCGAGGACTTCCCGCGGAGCGTCCTCAAGCGTTTCGCGCGCCAGCAAAGCGTCGACCGACGCCTGCAGCGCTGCGATGCCGAGTTCGAGGCGCCGGGCTTCGGTTTCCGCGTCCGCCGCGAAGACCTTGTGTTTGGGCGTCGGCGGTTCATGGAACGCCGCGCGGCCGCGCGCGACGCCCGGCACGACGCCGGCGCCCTTCAGGCGCTCCGGTCGGTGGAGCATCGCGCCGACGTCTTCGGTCGTGCGCTGGTCGAGAAGCTCGCCCGATGCGGCGATCTCGGCCAGCAGCGTCGCTACCGCCGTCGCGGCGCCGACTTCATCGTCCGTGTACCGGCGACTGACCTGATTTTGAAGAACGAGAACGCCGAGCGATTTTCCGGAACGGACGAGCGGCACGCCGAGAAAAGAGTGAAGCGGGTCCTCGCCGGTTTCCGGGCGATAGGCGAAATTCGGATGCAAGGGCGCATCCGCCGTAATGAGCGGGCGCTGCGTTTCGGCGACGACGCCGACAAGCCCCTCGCCCCAGTTGAGGCGCGTCTTGTGGACGGCCTCGCGGTTGAGGCCCTCCGTCGAAAAGAGTTCAAGCTCGTCGCTTGGGAGGCGAAGATAAATCGAACAGACGTCAGAAGCGACATGGCGGGCGATCGCCAACGTCAAAGCGTCGAGCCGATCCTGCGCCGTCGAGGCGACGGCGACCGCGTCGTGCATGCTCTTCAGCAGGGCCGCGATGCCGCCGGCGGCCTTGGCGGCGGCCTTCGCGCGGCGCGCGCTTTGGGGACGTCTCATCGCGCTTCAGGCCGCGCCTTGGCTGCGATCGAGACCATAGGCCTGATGCAGCGCGCGAACGGCGAGTTCGCCATATTCAGCGGCGATCAGGACGCTGATCTTGATCTCTGACGTCGAGATGTTCTGGATGTTGATGCCCTTCTCGGCAAGCGCTCTGAACATGGCGGACGCGACGCCCGTATGACTGCGCATGCCGACGCCGATGACCGACACTTTCACGATGTTGCGATCGGTCAACATCTGATCGTAGCCGATCTTACTTTTCGAAAGGTTCAGCGCCTCAATCGCGCGCGCGAGTTCGGAATCGGCCATGGTGAAGGAAAGGTTCGCGCCGGACTGCCGCGAGGGGCTTTGCACGATCA
>CAZNXR010000279.1:0-3840 GCA_964576815.1 uncultured Caulobacterales bacterium
TGAAGCGCTTCGTTCTGATGACGGACGAAAAGCACGCGCAGGCCGCGGGAACGGGCGATGAACCTTACGAAACGCTGGTCGCCGGGCAGGCGACGGACATCGACTGGCCGGAGTTCGACGAGAATACCGCCGTTGCGATGTGCTACACCTCCGGTACGACGGGCGACCCGAAAGGCGTCGTCTATTCGCACCGGTCCTGCGTCATCCAGACCTTTGCAAGCTGCCTGCCGACCGCGCTCGGCTGCAAGGAAGGCGACGTCATCCTGCCCGTCGTGCCGATGTTCCACGTCAATGCTTGGAACACCCCCTATTCCGCGATGATGATCGGCCTCAAACAGGTGTTCCCGGGACCGAAGCTCGACGGGGAGTCGCTGTGCGAACTCTTCACGACTGAGCAGGTCAACTATTCGCTCGGCGTCCCGACCGTGTGGCTCGCGGTGCTGCAATATATGGAGAAGACAGGCGTCAAGCTGCCGCATCTGAAGAAGGGCCTTTGCGGCGGCTCAGCGTTGCCGGAAGCGCTTATTCGCGGCTTTGCGAAGCATGGCATCGAGCTTCAGCAAGGCTGGGGCATGACGGAGATGAGCCCGATCGGCACGGTCAACGTACTGCCCCCAGCGGTCGCAGCGATGCCGCAGGACGAGAAGATCAAATATCAGCTGAAAGCCGGGCGCGCGCTCCCCTTCGTCGATATGCGTATCGTCTCCGAAGACGGTCATGCGCTGCCCCATGACGGCGTTTCGGACGGACGCCTGCAGGTCAGAGGCCCGTCGATCGTCAAGACCTATTTCAAGGCGAATGAGGGCGCGATGACCGCCGACGGCTGGTTCGACACCGGCGATGTCGCGATGATCGACGCTGAGGGCTATCTCCAGATCACCGACCGCGCCAAGGACGTCATCAAGACCGGCGGCGAATGGGTGTCCTCGATCGACATCGAAAACGCGGCGATGATGCACCCCATGGTCGCCAACGCCGCGGTGATCGGCGTCACGCACCCCAAATGGCAGGAGCGCCCGCTGCTCATCATCGTCCCGCGCGAGGGACAGGCGCCGAACGCCGACGACATCCGCGACTTCGTCAAGGGAAAGCTCGACAAAATCGCCTGGCCGGACGCCGTCGAATTTGTGAAGGAGCTTCCGCTCGGCGCGACGGGCAAGGTGCTGAAGACGGAGCTGCGCAAGAAGTTCAAGGGCTATCAGCTGCCGGCGTAAATGGGAGCGCCCTTTTCGGGGGCGCTCCAGTTCCGTGTAAGGACGTATTGCGCCGCTATTGCGGCTGCGAGGGATCTTTCGTTTTCGTCGATTTCCACGCAGCGTATTCCGCTTCGCTGATGTCGCCCGATCCGTCGGCGTCGATGGCGGCGAAGTCCTGAGCGGTGAAGTCGGCCATTTTGGCGTTCAGCTCGGCGAGCGAGAGCCCGCCCGAACCGTCGGCGTCGAGCTTGCCGAAATCGGCGTCGCCTGCGAGCGCTGCGCCCGCCGCCAGCGTGACGGCGCCGGCGAGAAGAGTAAGCTTCATCATCTTTGGGTCCTTTCGGTTTATAGAAACGAGCGCCCGCGCGACCCCTCACCGATGGGCGCTTTGACCGCCGCCCGCGAAGCGACGCGGCGTCAGCACGGAATGTGGCAATGACGCGCCGGCAAACCACTGAAATCGGCGTAACGATAAACCACGTTTAATCTGACGATTTCTTCAGCCTTCGCGAACAGCGCGTTTTTTCGGGATTACCGCGCATTTCTCATCCGGCGACGCCGCGCCTGCGTATGGTGAAAAAATCGAAAGGCCGGCCCTATGCGATTGTTCGCCGCTGTCACCGCCGCTGTCGCCCTCACCGCCTGCGCGTCGCGCCCCGCGATTCCGAGGGACGCTGACGCTGCGCGGCCCTTCGTCATTGAGCGCGATCTCGCCGGCAAGACGGTCGGGCGCGGCCGGTTCAAGAGCATTACCGGCGCCGACCGCGGCTTCACCGCCTATCTCGACGGCGCCTATGACGGCCAAACCCTGACCCTCGTTGAGGACTTCGTTTATGACGACGGCGAGAAAGACCGGAAAACCTGGCGCCTGACCCGGCAGGCGAATGGCGAATGGAGCGGGACGCGCGAGGATGTCGTCGGAACTGCGCGCGGATACCAGGACGGTCCCGCCTTCCGCCTCGAATATCTAATCGACATTCCATCGAAGAGCGGAGGGAGCCGCCGTGTCGGCTTTCGCGACGTCCTCGTCATGCGCGCAGACGACGTCGTCTACAACAAGGCGAATGTCGGCTGGCGCGGGTTCGCCGTGGGCGGCGTGGAACTCGACATTCGCCGCGCTGAACCTGAACCGGCGAAATGATGCGAGGGTTCACGCACCCTTCGCCGGCGGTTGCGGCCGCGTGAACAGCCAGTCAAGTTCGCTCGATTCCTTTGCCCGAAACTTGTAACCGTCGACCGAGAAGCGCTTGAGGTCTTCCGCGCGCGTCACGCGGTTGTCGATCGCCCAGCGCGCCATCAGCCCCCGCGCGCGCTTGGCGAAGAATTGCAGCGACCGAAGCTTGCCGTCCTTCTCTTCCTTGAAGGAGGCGGTGACGACCGGAAAATTCAGCGTCTTTGCGCCCGCGGCGGAGAAATACTCGTTGGAAGCGAGGTTGACGATTGTCTTGTCGTCTTGCGACGCGACGGTCCTGTTGATCGCTTTCGCAAGACTGTCGCCCCAAAAGTCGTAGAGATTTTTCCCGCGCGGATTTTTCAGATCGGAACACATCTCAAGCCGGTAGGGTTCGATCGCGTCGAGCGGGCGCAGGAGACCGTAGAGGCCGGAGAGAATGCGCACATGCTCCTGCGCGTGGCCGAAGTCGTCCGCCGTCATCGTCCTGGCGTTGAGGCCGAGATAGACATCGCCGTTGAAAGCGAGCGCCGCCGGCTTTTGCGTGTTGGACTTCCCGTCGCCGCGGAACGCCTGAAACCGCTGATGGTTAAGCTCGGCGAGCTTGGGTGAAATGTCCATCAGCTTGCCGAGCCTTGCCGGCGACAATTCCCGCGCAGCGGCGGCAAGCTCACGCGCCTCCTTCAGGAAGTCGGGCTTCGTCGCGGCGAGCCCCGCGGGCGGCGCGTCGAAATTCATGTTCTTGGCGGGCGACAGGAGAATCAGCATGCGTTCGGCATGGCGCGGGCAACGGCAAAAATCAACGCGGCTGGATGATCAGGTTCGGCGCGGGCACGCCGTGCTCTTGCATCTCCTTCACGAAGGCGTCGTTTTCAAACGGGCCGCGGACCGCGCGGGTAAGGTCGGCGCGCGGGCCGTCGAAATCCCGCACGACGTAATAGAAGAGCTTCTTCGACTGGATGTTGAGAGGGCGCACCGCCGCGACGATGAAATCCTCGTCATGGGTCAACGCAAAGACACGCCCCGGAATGCGCAGATCGCAAACGCCGTTCGTGCGCTCATAACAGATGTGCATCTCGGCGGCGTCGAGCACCGCCCGCAAACGATAGGGCCCGTCGATCGGTTCGTCATGACTGTAGAGCGCGCCCGGCGCGCAACCCGCCGCCGTGACGACTGCGAACATCGCCGCGGCCTTTGATAGTCCTTCCATCGCCCCCTCCTTCGTCAGATCATCTTTCCCGGATTCATGACGCCCTGCGGATCAAGCGCCTTCTTCACCGCGCGCATCATCGCGATCTCGGCGGGCGATTTGCGCCGCGCAATGTCGTCGCGCCGCGCAAGGCCGACGCCATGCTCGGCCGAAATCGACCCTTCGAAGCGATCGATCGCGTCGTAGACCGCCTGTTCGATCACGTCTTCCCGCGCGGCGAAATCTTCGCGCACCATAAAGATGGGCTGCAGAACGTCATAATG
>CAZNXR010000280.1:0-3831 GCA_964576815.1 uncultured Caulobacterales bacterium
GACCGATCGCGCCAATGACGTGACCTCGCTCGGCGTGCAGGTGCATGGCGGCATGGGCTATGTCGAGGAGACGGGCGCGGCCCAGCACATGCGCGACGCGCGCATCGCCGCGATCTATGAAGGCACGAACGGCATTCAGGCGATGGATCTCGTCGGGCGCAAACTGCAGGGCGACGGCGGCGCCGCGGCGAAGGCCTTCATCCAGGACGCGAAAGAAGTCGCGATCATCGCCAAGGCCGGCAAGCGCGAGGAACTGAAAATCATCGGCGCGCGCCTTCATGAGGCGGCCGAAGCGCTCGGCGCTTCAACGGACTGGCTCTTGAAGGCGGCGGCGGGCGATCAGGAACACGCCCTCGCCGGCGCGGTCCCGTATCTCAAACAATTCGGCAATGTCGCCGGCGGCTATTACCTCACGAAAGGGGCGACCGCCGCGGCGCTCGCCGCCAACGAGGCCGGCGCCGACAAGCAATATCTCGACGGCCGCATCGCTATCGCGCGCTTCTACGCGGACAATTACCTTACCGAAGCCGCGGGCCTGACCCCGGCTGTTACAGCGGGCGCGGGCGCGGTTGCCCGCCTTGATCCTGCGGCGCTGACGGGATGAGACCTTGACGCGTTATAACGGATGTTATAATTATAACAGACGTTATAACCCCCTGAGGCTGTCATGACCAAGGAAAACAAGGGATTCTCGGAAGACGCGGCCGCATTCTGCGCCGAAAAGCGCGGCGGCGGGTTGAAGGTCCGCAAAATCGGTAATTCGCTCGGTGTCGTGTTTCCGAAGGAAACGCTCGCCCAGTTGCGCGTGGGAGAGGGCGATGAGCTGTACGTGATCGAAACGCCGGACGGCATTGAGCTGCGCGCCTACGATCCGGAAATCGAGCGGCAGCTCGACATCGCGCGCAAAATCGCGCGCCGATATCGCAACACGCTTCGCGAACTTGCGAAATAAGGTTTCGCGATGCCGGATTGGGTTTGGCTTCGAAAGGAAGCCCTGACAGCGATTCACGCCGAACAACTCGCGGAGCACGGCGGCGGCGCGGGCGTGCGTGATGCCGGCCTCCTCGAAAGCGCGCTCGCGCGCCCCGAAAATCTGGCGGCTTATGGCGAACCTGACGTGTTCGATCTCGCTGCGGCGTACGCGTTCGGGATCGTCAAAAATCATCCGTTCGTTGACGGCAACAAACGCGCAGGATTCATGGCGGCGGCGACGTTTCTGGCGCTCAACGGCCAAAGTCTCGAGACCAGCGACATGGACGCGGTGACGGCGGTCCTCGGGCTCGCTTCGAGCGCTATGAACGAGAAGTCGTTCGCGCAATGGCTGCGGGAGGCGAGCCTCGCTTCATGACCGGCGACGCTTCGATCGGGTTTCTCCCGCTAGCCGTCTATTGGGCGAGCTATCTCTATTTTCCGGCGGCGGCGTTGCTGCTCTGGCTGGTCGCCAATCGGCATGGCCTGGCGCGAACGATGACGCTGCTTGTTCTCGCAGCTCTCACCATCCTCGCTTATGCGCGGTTTGTTGAGCCGCGCATTCTTCTAACTCGCGAGCACGACGTGGCCTTGCTGCGCTGCATGGGGGCGGAAGGCTCCGCGCGCATCGCCGTTTTTTCCGATATGCATATCGGCGTTTTCGGCAATGCGATGCCGGCCCGCCAGATCGTAAGGGCGGTAAACGCGGCGAGCCCCGACGCCGTGCTGATCGCGGGCGATTTCACCTATTGGCTGGCGCCGGAGAAGTTCGAGACGGCTTTCGGCGCGCTCGCCGGGATTGATGCGCCCGCCTTCGCCGTCACCGGCAATCATGATGTCGGCCTGCCCGGCCCTGATGTCGGCGCGCCGCTGACGCAAGCGCTCTCCGCGATCGGCCTCACCGTACTCGATGACGGGATCGCAGCTGTAGAGATCAGTGGGCGGACGATAGAGATCGCCGGCCTCAGCGATCTATGGGCGGAAAATCAGCAGCTGACGCTGCTGGAAAACCGGGGGCCCGCGCCGCGCCTCGTGCTCACGCACAATCCAGCGACCATCCGCACGCTGTTGCCGCGTCAGTCAGTTGACCTGATGGTCGCCGGCCACACCCATGGCGGCCAAATCAATCTGCCGGTCGTCACATGCGCCTTCTTCCCGAGCATGTGCCGTCTGACGCTCGGCGGCCTTGCCGAAACGGAACGCGGGCCGGTTTTCGTGACGACCGGCACCGGCATGGTCATCCTGCCGATGCGGTTTAACGCAGCGCCAAGTATTGACGTGCTGAACGTGAAGTGGCGCGCGTGTGCGGCGAAGGGCTAACAACGCGGTCCCCCCGGGGCGCGCCCCTTGGCGCGAACCCGGGTACCATCTCCCGAAATTCGCCTTCTCGCGCGCCTTTGGTTCAGGAGATGGACCCTGGATCGGCTTCGCCGTCCGGGGTGACGGGGATGAGATTTCCGGACCGGCGTTGAAGCGTTAGGGTAGAGCTAAGTAAACGGAGCGCCGCATGACCACCCTCAAAAACAAGACCCTCTTCATCACCGGCGCCTCGCGCGGGATCGGCCTGGCGATCGCGCTGCGCGCTGCGAAGGACGGCGCCAATGTCGCAATCGCGGCGAAGACCGCCGAGCCGCACAAACACCTGCCTGGCACGATCTACACCGCGGCGGAAGAAATCGAAAAAGCCGGCGGCAAGGCGCTTCCCCTACTCTGCGATATCCGCTTCGAGGATCAGGTGCAGGCCGCTGTCGCGCAAACCGCCGAGCGTTTTGGCGGGATCGACATCTGCGTCAACAACGCTTCGGCGATTTCACTGACCGGCACCGAAGCGACCGAGATGAAGCGCTGGGACCTGATGCATTCGATCAATGCGCGCGGAACCTTTCTCGTCTCGAAGACCTGCATTCCGCATTTGAGGAAGAGCGCCAATCCGCACGTGCTGATGCTGTCTCCGCCGCTCGACATGAGCCCAAGGTGGTTCGGCGGTCATGTCGCCTACACCATGGCGAAATACGGCATGTCGATGTGCGTTCTCGGCATGGCGGAGGAATTCAAGGCCGACGGGATCGCCTTCAACGCGCTGTGGCCGCGCACGGCGATCGCCACCGCCGCCGTCGAATTTGCGCTCGGCGGCGACACGATGATCAAAGGCTCGCGCACGGTCGAAATTCTGTCGGACGCCGCGCACCTCATCTTCACGAAGCCCGCGCGCGCGTTCACCGGCAATTTCCTGATCGACGACACGTTCCTTTACGAACATGGGCAGAAGGACTTCACGAAGTACCGCGTCGATCCCGCACGGAAACTCTTCCCCGATTTCTTCGTCCCCGCAAACGCCACACCCCCGCCCGGCGTCGCCGAAACGCTGGAGACGACGATGATCGGGGGATAATTGGATTTGCGCTGACCTTCCCCGGGGGCGCGAGTCGCGCTTGAAAGATAATGAAGTTTCGAATAAAGAACAAAAAGTGAACATTTTCGCGCGCCGAGGGGCTTAATGCCGGTTCCAGAAATTGTTCGGTCGAAGTTTGACATTTTCGACTGGCGAAACGCGATTGCGCTGTTCGAAGCGGCGCATCCCGTCGAATGGCGGGAGCTGATGGAGGTGTTGGCGCGTTTTGAATTGCTGCATTCGGTGCTGATCGAAAAGGGTAAGAACAAGACTGAGACGGCAAAGCTGCTCGACAGCGCGCTTTACGCCGTCGGATGGGTCGAAAAATCTTTCGACACGAGGATCATCGTCGATGGCGTCGAAGAACCGTCGCCGACCCACAGCGTCGATTGCTTCAAGAACCGCGTGGCCCTTGAAGTGGAATGGAACAACAAGGACCCCTTCTTTGATCGCGACCTGAACAACTTTCG
>CAZNXR010000281.1:0-3826 GCA_964576815.1 uncultured Caulobacterales bacterium
ACGACGGCGGTGAAGTTCAGCCGCTCCGAAATTCAGGCGAAGGGTGCGCAGCGCTCGCTCGCCATGGGACTGACGATCGGCGGGGCGATCTTCAACACCGCCTTCGGCGAGAGACCGGAGACGCCGCCGCTGCACGTCGATATGCGTTCGGAAAACGCCCCGTTCGAGGGGCCGCAGCCGCTCACCATGGCGCTGATGACGACCCTGAAAACGCTGGTCCTCGGCGTTTATCCGTTCTGGGGCGAGGGGGATGGCGGTCTTGCGGTGACGACGATCGGCTTTCCGGCCCAGCGCATCCTGTCGGCGGCGCCGACGGTGCTGCGCGGCAAGTCGCGCCCCTGGTTTCGCGACGCCGGGCTCGAAAGCTGGCGCACCAATGCGCTGGACGCCGACTTCGCGGGCACGGTGGTTTTCGACGGCGAGTTTTTCGAGGTCGGCGCCGGTGAACGCATGACAATTGAAACGACCCATGACGCCGGCTTCCTCACCTGATCGGCGCGCGGGATTACTCGCTTTCATCGACAGCGTGCTTGGCCGGCCGGCGCCGGAACCGGCGAGAGCGGTCGCGCGCGCGCTGACGGATCGCTATCCGGGCGCTGCGGTTTTCCTCTACGGCTCCGGCATCAGCGTCAGCGCGAATGAGGACCCGACGGAGATTCTCTTCGACTATTACGTCATCGCGCCGGACTATGAGAGCGCGGTCGACGGCGCCGTCGAACGCTTTGCGGCGCGCGTACTGCCGCCGAACGTCTATTACTTTGAAGCTGAGACGTCCGCGGGGCGACTGCGCGCAAAGTATGCGCTGCTTTCGGCGGATGCGCTTGAAAAACTCGTCAGTATAGAGACCTTTCATTCCTATTTTTGGGCGCGCTTCGCCCAGCCGATGCGGCTCGTCGCTTGCCCGGCGGACCTTCGGCCGCGGATGATTGCAGCGGTCGCGACGGCGGCGGAGACATTTCTTTCACACTCAAGAGGCCTTGCGCCCGCCGGGGCGGACTGGCGTGCTGTCTGGCTCGCCGGGATGAACGCGTCCTACCGCGCGGAGCTGCGCGCCGAGGGCGGGGACCGCGCTGGAAAACTCATCGACGCCTATGGCGAATGGCCGGAGCGCCTTGCCGCCCTCGCCATGCCGGAGGGCGCCGGCGAAATGGGCGCGGCGGCGGGCTGGCGCCTGCGCGCCCTGCAGGGCGGGTTTCTCTCGGTCGCGCGACTCCTGAAAGCGACCGCGACCTTCCATGGCGGCCTCGACTATATCGCGTGGAAGGTGAAGCGTCACGCCGGCGTCGATGTCGGCGTCAAACCATGGGAGCGCCGCCACCCCTTGATCGCCACGCCGATCGTCGCCGCCCGCTATTACCGGAGGCGCGCGAGCGCGCGGCGGTGAGGCTGGTTGCGGCGGCGACGTGAGAATTCTCTCTCCCGCTTGCGGGAGAGGGCAGGGTGAGGGCGGCGCCGCATGAACCGGCGCTGTATTTTCAGAGACGCCCCCTCACCCCTCTCCCGCGAGCTTGAGAGGGGAGTATCGACGCCCCGCCGCTATTTCTTGCCGAGGCCGAGCCGCCCGCCCGCCCTCAACTTCTCCCACCACGGACGATTGGCGAGATACCATTCGACGGTCCGGCGCATGCCTTCCTCGATGGTGACGGAAGGCTTCCAGCCGAGCTCGCGGCTGATCTTCGTCGCGTCGATGGCGTAGCGCAAATCATGGCCCGGCCGGTCGGTCACATATTCGATCAGCTCGGCATGGGCGTGATTGCGCGGCTTCAACTCGTCCATCAGCGTACAGATCATGTAGACGAGGTCGATGTTGCGCCGCTCATTCCAGCCGCCGATATTGTAGGTCTCGCCGAGGCGGCCCTTGTCGAGCACCGTCAGCAGCGCCTCGGCGTGGTCCTCCACATAGAGCCAGTCGCGCACATTCTCGCCTTTGCCGTAGACGGGGATCGGCCGGCCTTCGAGCGCGGCGATGACGGCGACGGGGATCAGCTTTTCGGGAAACTGGAACGGCCCGTAATTGTTTGAGCAATTGCTCGTCACGACCGGCAGCTTGAACGTCTCGCGCCAGGCGCGGACCAGAAAGTCGGACGAGGCCTTCGACGCCGAATAGGGCGAATTCGGCGCATAGGGCGTATCCTCGGTGAAGAGGCCTGTCGCGCCCAAAGTTCCATAGACTTCGTCGGTAGAGACGTGATGGAAGCGGAAGCGGTCTTTCGCCGCGCCGGAAAGCCCGTCGTAATAGCGCCGCGCCTCCTGCAGCAGCGCGAAGGTGCCGACGATGTTCGTCTCGATAAAGGCGCCGGGGCCGTCGATCGAACGGTCGACATGGCTCTCGGCCGCCAGGTGCATGATCGCGTCGGGCCGGTGCGTTTGAAGCGCCGCGCGCACGCTCTCACCGTCGCAAATGTCGGCCTTGACGAAGGCGTAGCCCGCGCGCCCGTCATAACCGGCGAGGTTGTCGAGGTTCGCCGCATAGGTGAGCTTGTCGACATTGACGACGCTCAAACCCTTGTCGAGCGCACGGCGCACGACCGCAGACCCGATGAAGCCCGCGCCGCCCGTCACCAAGATCTTCATCGCCAACCCCCGAAAACGCTCCGGCTCGCGGCTCTCATAGGTAAGTTCCGGGCGCCGCGCCACCCGGCTTGGTTAATGCAAGTCTCATGCGCATTCGGCAATTCGATTTGAAGGGCGGCGCCGGCTTTGCGAGCCTTGCGCGGCATGAAGGCGAACTTTCTCATTGCGGCGCTGGCGTTTGCGGGAGCGGCTGAGGCCGCCGACATCGCCGTCGGCGACCGGCCCGCGCTCGAAGCGGCGCTGGCGCGCGCTCAGCCCGGCGATCGCATCGTCCTGGCCGCCGGGACCTATGGCGACCTCATCATCGGTCCGCGCCGGGACGCGGGGCCCGTCACGATCGCAGCGGCGGACGCCGCAGCGCCGCCGGTGTTCCGGTCGATCTTCCTCCGCGATGCGGACGACGTGACGCTCCGAAACCTCGCGGTCGTGCACGGGGC
Source organism: uncultured Caulobacterales bacterium (assembly GCA_964576815.1). Classification (GTDB taxonomy): domain Bacteria; phylum Pseudomonadota; class Alphaproteobacteria; order Caulobacterales; family Parvularculaceae; genus Amphiplicatus. The sequence continues at coordinate 3,012 of CAZNXR010000281.1, forward strand.
CGCAAGCGATCCGCTGTCGGGCCGCGCCGTCGAGATCAGGCGCTGCGCCGACATTCGCATCGAAGGACTGCGCATCGTGTCGGCCCAGAACGGCGCGCCGGGCGATGACGCAAACGGGCTCATCATCCGCGACAGCCGGCGCGTGACGGTGAAAGGCTCGCGCTTCTCCGATGTCTTTCGCGGGGCCGTCATCTATGACAGCGACGAGGTGACTGTCGAAGGAAATGCGTTCTCGCGGATCGGCTCCGACGGCGTTGCGGCGCGCGGCGCGCGCGATCTCACCGTCGCCGGGAATTCATTCTCGGATTTCACGCCGGCCGATCCCGTCAAATGGCACCCGGACGCCATCCAGCTCTGGTCGCGGGGCGCCGCGCGCGCTAACGAACGCATCGTCATTCGCGACAATGTCGTGCGCCGCGGCGAAGGCGGCGCGACGCAAGGGATTTTCATCAAGACCCCGGAGATCGTCTCGCGCGGCATTCTCATCGAGGGCAACCGCATCGAACAGTCGATGGGGCAGGGCATCTTCGTGCAGAACGGCGCCGATGTCGTTATTCGCCGCAATATCCTTGTCCCGGTCGCACCCGTGCTGCATCCGCCGGCGATCGAAGTGCGCGCCCCGTTTGAGAATGCGGTCGTCGAGGATAACGAGGCGCCGAAATTCCGGTTGCCGCCGGGGGTCGCGGCGGGGCGGAACGGCGTTACGGATTAGCGCGCGCCCGCCTTCTCCGCGTAGCGCCACGCCATCGCGGCGAGCGGGGCGACGCTTTCGCCCATTTTGACGCCCTCGGGCGAGGAGGCGTTGCCGGCGAGCG
>CAZNXR010000282.1:0-3822 GCA_964576815.1 uncultured Caulobacterales bacterium
CGCCGGCGTGCGATTCAGGCCTTGAACGCTAACAGCTGACCCCGCTGCCGGCCGCCAGCGTTTCAAGCGTTTCGGCGTCGCGGGCGAAGAGGCTGTATTCTGAAAGCGCCGAATCGGACTTCAACGCGCAGGCCTCAAGCAGGCGCGACCTTGCGGCGTCCGCGTTCCCCGCCATACGCAGGCTTCTGACGCTCGCGATCGACGTCCACAGGAGATCGCGCGCGACAATGCTCGCCGACGGCTCCGTCGCCAGAAACTCTTTTTGCAGCGCGATCGATCGCTCAAACTGCGCGTGCGCATCGCTGTAATTCCGTTCGGCGGTCGCAAGGTCTCCGCGTTCGTCGGCGATCGTCGCAAGGAGTAGGTTCCGAAGCGGCGCGGCGCCCGCTTCGGCGACGCTGACGAGCGCGGTCGCCTGCTCGAGCAGCCGATGCGCCGCCGCGCGGTCGCCGCGCAGCCGGAGCGCGCGAGCGAGGGATACTTGCGCGATGACGGCGAACCTGCGCGCTACGATATCCGCGTTGTAGGCGCCGATGGCGTCGATGTCGGCGAGGGCGGCGCGCGCCGCTTCCTCGGCTTCCGCGAGCGCGATCATGTCGCCGGCGTCGCTCTCATAGAGGCGAAGCGCATTGTCCGCCCGCGCGATGTGAAGGCGCGCTCGCGCCAGTCGCCAGTCGCGCCGGGCGCCGTCGAAGGCGATGAGCCGGTCCATCGCGGCCGCGCCCTCGCGAAAGGCGGCGGCGGCGCGCGCCCGCCCCCCTCCATAAGCGGCGATCTCTCCTACGGTCGTCAGCAGGTCTCCGCGCAGCAGCAGCGCACGCCGATCGTCGCCGTCGCCGGCGAGGAAAGCGGCGAGCAGCCCGTCGGCGCGCTCAAGATCGGGACCGGCGTCGGCGATCTTCCCCTGCAACGCAAGCGCCTTCGCGCGTGTTTCGAGAAGCTTGGCGAGCTCGATCCGTTCCTGGCGGCCGGTCGTCGCGTCGCCGTAGCGGAGGATCTCTGCATCAAGGACCGCGACCGCCTCTGCGAGCCGGCCGTTGTCTGCGTAAAGCTGCGCGAGTACGAGCCGCGCAAAGCCGCGCGACGCGCTATCGTCGCCGGCCGACTTCAGGTCTGTTTCCAGATTGCGGATCGCCGCGCCGGGCCGGTTCAGCATGGCGAGGACGTTCGCTTCATTCGCCGAGCAGGCTAAGACGCCGTCATTGACGATGCTTTCTTCCTCAGCGGCAAGCTCCCAGTTCTCCATGAATTCTATTCGCCCGTTCCGGCAGCGCTCGAATTCGGCGCGCGCGCGATCGAGCGCTCCGGCGTTGAGCCATCCCTTGCCGAGCGATTCCGCGACCTCGCCCTCCAGATCCTGCGCATAAAACTCCCGGTTCGTTTCGCCGAACATAAGCGTGTCGAAGAAGCGCCCCGCGGTTTCGCCGGCCCGGTTCTTGATTTCGGCGAGTGTCTCGTTTGCGGCGAGGGAAGTGGCGAGTTGGTCTTGGCCGCGGCCTACTTCCGCGAACAGGTCGGAGAGCAGGAGCTGGAACTCCATGCCGACAATCTGCGCGCGGGGATGATCTCGCAGCGCCTCCATGGCTCGAAGATTGTTGAGGTCCGCCTCGGTATCTGTCAGAAGACGATAAATCATATCGCGCGGGACTTCGGTCTGATTGGCGAGATCATTGATGCGCGAGGCCGAACGCGCCGCGATGACGATCGCATCCTCGAAATTCTCAAGGCTGCGGTTGCGCTGGCGAACCGCGATGACGCTCGCCGAGACGGCGAGGACGCTGAGCGCCGCCATGCCCGCCGCAACGCCGTAGGCTACGCGCGCGCGCTTTCGCGCCGCTTCTAGCGCGCGCTGGCGCAGCGCGTCGAAGTCGACATCAAGGATGCTTGCAAGCACTTTGAGCACGCCGTCATGCCAGCCGTCCCCCGCCTCCTGCAGATCGGCCGCAATCGGTTCATCGCCGTCCGCGCGGCGCAGCGCCGGCGGAAAGGAATTGACGACAAGCCGGCTTTCATCGGTGCGTGCGATCAGCGGAAAAATCCGCGCCGAGCGGCCGGACTTCTGGAAATGCTCAATCTCGGCGTTCACCCATTTCGACCGCGCGCTATCCGGCGAGCACAACACGACAAGCGATCCGGATTTGTCGAGCGCCTCGATGAGCGCGGCGTTGAGGCTTTCGCCAGTCTTGAAATCCGTCCGGTCGCGGCAGACTTTTCCGATGCGCTCACCGATGACGCCGAAGCGGCTCGTGCGTCCGCGCAGCGCCTTCGGAATGGAATAACTCTCAAGCGCGCGTTGCAGCTTGCGCGCGGCATCGCGATCGGCGCTGTTATAGCTGATGAAGGCCGCGTATTCGTACGCCGTCGCGCTCATCGGGGTTCCCCGCGCGTCCGCTCGCGCTTTAGCCGGAAAATAACCCAAACGGCGCCATGGCGGCAAGAAACCGCGGAAATGGCGGTCCCGGCGACGGATTTGAAACCAAACGCCGTGTAAAGCAACCAGTGGCGGCGCACGGAGAAAGACGCATGAAAAAGTCCCTGATCGCAGCGGTGCTGGCCGCGCTTGTCCTGGCCGCGCCGGCCGCGGCGCGCGAGACTTTTCGGGACCGGCTGGCCGAACGGCGCGGGGACGGATTGCAGGCGGGCGGGTTCTCGGCGCCTGGCGATTATGAATTCAGGTTCATTCACGACGGCCGAATGCGCCAATACCTTGTTCATGTGCCGCACTCCTACAACCCTGCAGCGGCAAGCGCCGTCGTCATCGGCCTCCACGGCGGCGGCGGCCGCGCGGCGCATTTTGCGAAAGATGAAAACTACGGCGTCATTACAGCCTCCGAAAAGCATGGCTTCATCGCCGTCATGCCGAACGGATATTCGAAGAACCGGCGCGGGCTGTTCGCCACGTGGAACGCCGGCGCCTGTTGCGGCGATGCGCGCGATGCGAACATCGACGATGTCGGCTTCATCGCGGAGGTCATCGCGCACGTGAAGCGGCAGGCGTCGGTCGACGATGCGCGCGTCTACGCCATGGGCATGTCGAACGGCGGATTGATGGCCTATCGCCTCGCCTGCGAACGGCCCGATCTCGTGCGCGGGATCATGGCGGTGGCCGGGACGGACAACACGCTCGTCTGCAATCCGGCGCGGCCGACGCCGGTCCTCCACGTGCACGCGATCAATGACACGCATGTGCTCTTTGAAGGCGGCGCGGGCGAGGACGCCTTCCGCGATTCATCGAAGGTGACGGAGTTCGTCTCCGTGCCGGCGACTGTCGCCAAGTGGGTCAGGTTGAACAAGGCGAATGAAACGCCGGCGCGCGCGCTGATGATCGACGGCGCCTATTGCGACCTCTTCGCGGCGACGCCGGGCGGCGCGCCGGTCCAGCTTTGCGTCACGCAAAGCGGCGGCCATTCCTGGCCCGGCGCAGCCAAAGGGCGGCGCGGCAAGGAGCCGCCTTCGCAGGCGATTAACGCCAACGACGTGATGTGGGCGTTTTTCTCGGGCCTTTGAGCAGAGCTTTCACTCCCAGTAATAATTCTTTCGCGTCCGCCCGCCGGTCTCGTTCATGGTCACTGCGTCATAGAGGCGCCCGCCCAGCATTACGGCGTCGATCTCGTCCGTGTTGGCGATGTCGGCGAGCGGATCGGCGTTGAGGATGACGAGATCGGCGAGCTTTCCAGCTTCCAGCGTGCCGATATCCTTGATGTAGCCGAGCGCCGTCGCCGGCGTCACCGTCGCGGCCTTCAGCGCTTCGAGCGGCGACATCCCGCCGCGCACGAAGGACCACATCTCCCAGTGCGAGCCGAGGCCTTCCTCCTGGCCGTG
>CAZNXR010000283.1:0-3813 GCA_964576815.1 uncultured Caulobacterales bacterium
AGGGTTAACGGGCTCTGACGCCGTCTTCGCCGCGCTCGATGCGCAAGATCACGCGCGCGCAAGAAAGCTCGCCGAGCCGCTCGCCGCCAAGGGCGATGCCCGCGCCAGTTTCGCGCTGGGACGCATCTATGAGCGCGGCCTCGGCGTGCGCCCCGACATCGGCATGGCGCTTGAGCACTACAGCGCCGCCGCCATCGACGGAAACGCCGACGCGCAGCTGGAGCTCGGGCGCATCGCCTATGAAGGCGGCGGCGTCTATCCCGATTACGAGCGCGCGGCCGGCTGGTTTCGCCTCGCCGCGGCGCAGGGCGATCCGCGCGCCGAGGTTCGGCTTGGGCGCATGTTCGCCGACGGCAAGGGCGTAAGGCGCGACGCCGTCGCCGCCGTGAATCATTTCGGCAGGGCCGCCGCGAAAAACAACGCAGACGGATTATTCTTTCTCGGCCTTTCCTTCCTGAGAGGCGACGGCGCGCCGCTGAATTATCACGGCGCGGCGAAATACTTCGCGGGGGCGGCCGAACAGGGCCATGCCGAGGCCGCATTTCATCTCGCGCTGATGTACGACGGAACGGCGCTGGGGCGACCCAACGCAGCCGAAGCCGCGCGCCTGATGCGGCGCGCAGCCGAGGGCGGATACGCGCCCGCCTTCGCCGCCATGGGATTGATCGTCCATCGCGGCGACGCAGAAGGCCTTGCCGCCGACTGGTTCGAGCGCGGCGCGAACGCCGGCGATGCGCAGGCCGCGCTCCTCTACGCCGTCGCGCTTTCCAAAGGCGACGGGCGCCCGAAGAACGCCGCCGCCGCGGCGTTGCTGGCGCGCCGGCTCGCCGGTTCGCCCGATACGCCGGCGCCGATCCGCGCGCAGGCGGCGCGCCTCCAAGAAACGCTGGCGCGGCAGGTCAATGGCCCGATCACGCTGCGCGAGTGACCGCTGAGCCTTGCCGCCCTTCCCTGCACACCCCACATCGGCGATAGCGATGGAAAGGGGGGTGAAATGGGTTTTCTCACAGCGCTGTTGCGGTTCCTCTTCTCGCCGTTTCGCCGGTTGTTCGGCGGGGCCGGCCCGCGCACCCTCGAAAAGAGCGGGGCTGGCGCGGTCGCGCGCAAGGCGGACGACGGTTCAGCGCATTTTGAAGATGAGCGCGAGGCAGCCGGCGCGAGGGGTTCCTTCTTCTTCAAGAGCCTCGCGCGTCCGACCCTCGTCGAGCGCACGGCGGCGGACCTCACCGTCGAGGAAGCGCGCGAATACGCCGCCGAAGCGCAGAAATTCTACACCTACGCCTTTCCGCTCTTCACCCGCGCCGACTTCTTCTATGAAGAGGTCGAGCAGGAATTCATCGACGCCGCGCTTGGCCGCGAGAACGGGTCTGCGGACGCGAATTTCCTCACTATCATGGACAAGTTTCGGCGTGAGCTGAACGCCAACACGGCGCGCCTCTTCCTTTTCTATGCGCCGGCGCTCCTAGTGCTGACGGTCGTCATAGCATTCGCCGCCGCAAGAATCGCCGCGCCGCAATTCGCCGAAGCGGCCGCGCTCGCCGGGACGGGGATCGGGCGCGCCGCGGTCATCGCCAGCGTCCTCGCCGCCGCGCTCGGGCTTTTGATGCTGCTCTATCACTGGCCCTACAAGGTGACGCAGCAGCAGAACCTTCTCGGCCTCGACAATTACATCACGTCGAAGTTCAGCCGCATCAACCAGAACTTCCAGGTCGCCAAGCGCCGCGCGATGAATGTCGAGCGCAACATGCGCATGCATCAGGCGAACGAACTGAAAGAGGAAGCGGGCGTCTGGACGATCGCCTATCAGTGGTTCGCGATGCGCCTTCTCTTCTGCGAGATGACGGTCAGGAACAAGCTCTACCAGATCCGCCGTAACACGACGCTCTACGGCGTCGCGGGCGCGATTCTTTCCGTCGCGCTCGCCGGCGTTCTCGCCGCGGCGGCGGAGGCGACGGGCCTTGCCGCATGGGGCGAGGTGCTGGCGGTCTCCGGCCTCTTCATCGCGGCGGCCTATCTTCTCATCATGGCCCGCGCGACGCGAGAGACCTTGAGCGTCCTTCAGCCGAAGGAGTGGAACCGCTTCCACCTCATCGACCTCCACGAAACCGTCCGCGACCATGTCGGCGAGGACAAGCTTCAGATCGTGACGTTCAGGGACCGGAATAGGTTGGAGTGAGCGGCGCGGAAAACGTCGAGAGCCTGTTCGAAATCATCGCCGCGTGGCCGGAAGGTTTTCGTGAGGGTTTCTTCAAGGGCGGGCGGTGAGGCGCGGCGCTGACCCGCAGCGCGGGCGGCGCGAAAATTACGCTTCATGCGCGCGAGCTTGGCGGAACTGACTTCGTCAGCGCGAACCTCTACCGCCTTTCCGCCGGGGCCGCCGTGCGCCCGTGCGAAATGCCGCTGGCAAAAGTCGCCGCCTTCATCCGCGACTTCGAGGGCGGCTGAACGGCTGGCTTGGTTTCCCTTTTGTTCCGAACCCGCTAGCCTTCGCCAATGACAGGGGTGATTCGCATTCTGGGCGTCGATCCGGGGTCAGGGGCGACCGGCTGGGGCGTCATCGACTGCGCGGGCGCGCGGCTTTCTTTCGTCGCCGCCGGGGTCGTCCGCCCGAAACGGACGCTTTCCCGCGCCGAGCGCCTCGCCGCCATTCACGATGCGCTCGCCAGCCTCATCGCGGCGCACGGGCCTCAGGAAGCCGCCGTTGAGGAAACTTTCGTCAACGCCTCCCCACGCGATGCGCTCGTCCTTGGCGAGGCGCGCGGCGTCGCCCTTCTCGCCCCGGCGCGCGCGGGGCTCCCCGTCGCCGAATACGCCGCTAACACGATCAAGAAATCGGTCGTCGGCCGCGGCCACGCGGAAAAGGCCCAGGTCGCCGCGATGGTGCGCGTGCTCCTGCCGGCTTCCGGCGAACAGGCGGCGGACGCGAGCGACGCGCTTGCGGTCGCGATCTGTCACGCGCATCACAGGGCGTCATTGATCCTGAAAGCCACCGCATGATCGGACGCCTTAAAGGAACGGTCGCAAGCCTCGACGCCGACACGGCGCTTATCGACGTGATGGGCGTCGGCTATGAGGTGCACGCGCATGGGCGTCTCCTCGCGCATCTCGCCGTCGGCGAGGCCGCGACGCTCTCTATCGAGACGATCGTGCGCGAAGACCTCATCCGCCTTTACGGCTTCGAGAGCGAAGCGGAGCGGCGCGCCTTCCGCCTCCTCACCAGCGTGCAGGGCGTCGGCGCCAAACACGCCCTCGCCGTGTTGCAGGTGCTGCCGCCGGACGATCTCTACGACGCCATCGCCGCCGAAGACGTGACCTCGCTTTCCCGCGCGCACGGCGTCGGTAAGAAACTCGCCCAGCGTATTGCGACGGAACTGCAATCGAAACTTGGAACGCTCGCCGCCGCGAGCGGCCCGGCGCTGAAGGTCGTCGCGCGCAAGATGGGCGCGAAAGAGGAAGGGCACGCCGGCAGCCGCGCCGACGCCGTCTCCGCCCTCATCAATCTCGGCTATGACGGCGTCGAAGCCCGCCGCGCCGTCGCGAGTGCGGGCGACGGGGATGTCGCCGAGATTATAAAGCGCGCGCTGAAGGAACTGGCGGCGTGAGCGCAGCGCCCGAACAACGCCTCATCGACGCCGCGCCCTTGCGCGAGGACGCGGACGCGGCGCTGCGCCCCAAGCGGCTCGACGATTTCGTCGGGCAGCGCCAGGCGAAAGACAATCTCGCCATCTTCATCGGTGCGGCGAAGGCGCGGGGCGAGGCGCTTGACCATGTGCTCTTTCACGGGCCGCCGGGCCTCGGCAAGACGACGCTCGC
>CAZNXR010000284.1:0-3806 GCA_964576815.1 uncultured Caulobacterales bacterium
TCTACGCCCGCACCGCGGCTTACGGCCATTTCGGCCGCGCGCCGGACGCCGACGGCGGCTTCTCCTGGGAAAAAACCGACCTCGCCGAAAAACTGAAGCGCGCCGCCGCCTGAAATTCTGCGTAGAATTTCGTCCGCGGCTCTCGCGTTTTTCGGCCCTTTCCGCGGGGTCCAGCCCGAAAATACGTATTTTAGGCTGGAGGAAAATGCGTAGATTTCGGGCGCGCGCCCCTGCTCGCGCTCATTTCCGCGTCAGCGGGAATGCGCCGGGAGAAGCTGATGCGTGGATGTTCGCCCCGGCGCGAGATCGAACTCGGCGGGTGGTTCGTTCGCTTCGCGCGGCCAGCAAAGCACCGAACCGCGCGACCAACCGGACTTGTCAAAGACGCCGCTGTTCAGCGGCCAAAAACGCACGACGCGCCGGGGAGGCGTTCCCCGGCGCGACCCTTACAATCTATGACTCAACAGCATAAAAGTCAAGCAAATAATCAGGGTAAATAATTATGGTTAACGGGCGTAGGCCGGTTTTATCCCGCCAATCCGGCTTACGCCTTAATTAACCGTTCCGGACGAGTGTGCCGGCCAGGCGCAAAGGGGGACAAGCGCCTGCCGCAAGGGAGCGCGCATTGGAGGCGAAGAACGACCCGGTATTGCGGAGGACGGACGGCCGCTTGCCGCGCCTGTCGATCGTCGTGCCCGTCTTCAACGAGGCGGAAAGCCTTGTTCCGCTCGTCACCGAGATCGACGCCGCGGCCGCTGCGATCGGCGCGCCCTATGAGATCATCTTCGTCAATGACGGATCGACGGACGCCTCGCAAACGGTGCTGACCGGCGTCGCGCAAGAACGTGCGAACGTCCGCCTCATCGAGTTCCGCCGCAACTTCGGCAAGGCCGCCGCGCTCGACGCCGGGTTCCGCGCCGCCTCAGGCGACGTCGTCTTCACCATGGACGCCGATCTGCAGGACGATCCGGCGGAGATGGCGAAATTCCTCGCACGCCTCGAAGAGGGTTACGACGTCGTTTCGGGCTGGAAGCGGCGCCGACAGGATCCGCTCGACAAGACCGCGCCGTCGAAATTCTTCAACGCAGTCGTCAGCCGGGTCAGCGGCGTCAGACTTCATGACTTCAACTGCGGCTTCAAGGCGTATCGGGCCGAGGCGCTCGAAGACCTTGCGCTCTATGGCGAGCTTCACCGCTTCATCCCTGTGCTGCTGCATTGGCGCGGCTTCCGCATCGGGGAGGTCGCGGTCAATCACCGCGCCCGTCGCTTTGGACGGTCGAAGTTCGGCGCAAGCCGCCTGTTCAAAGGAGCGCTCGATCTTGCGACCGTCATTCTCAACACGCGCTACCAGACCCGGCCGCTGCATGTCTTCGGCCTTGCGGGCGCAGCGCTCGGCGCGTGCGGCTTCCTGATCCTCAGCTATCTGACGATTTTATGGTTTGCGGGCGCCGGACCGATCGGCGACCGGCCGCTGTTCTTTCTCGGCATCCTCCTCGCCGTCAGTTCGCTGCAAGTCTTCACCGTCGGCCTTCTCGGCGAGTTCATCCAGCGGCAAGCGAGCGGCGGGCGCCCCGCCTGGACGGTGCGTTCGACGCTTAACGTCGCCTCCGACGAAGCGCTCGCGCCCGAGATACGGCGCCTGCGTCAGGCCGCGAGGCTCCTCCATGAAGCCGATCACACCAACGGATCCCGATCATGGCCGCAAACACCACTATCCGGCACGACACCGCCGAGCGACACCGGCGAAAATACGAAGACCGCAATCCGCTCCAGCGCCTGAGCCTCAGCGCGTTTCATGACCAACTCGCGCAGGCGATCAACGCCTGCGCGCCGCGCAGCGTGCTCGATTTCGGCTGCGGCGAGGGCCTACTTTTGGACAGCCTGATGAAGCGCGGCGTCGCGCTTGACGGCTATCTCGGAGTCGATCTCCGCGCGCCCGCGATCGCCGAGGCGCGTGCGCGTCACCCGCAGCACGTCTTCCGGGAGGCCGATGTCTTCAGCTTTCCGCCTGACGGACAGCGCTTCGATCTCGTTCTCGCTTCGCAGGTGCTGGAACACCTGCCGGCGCCGGAGCGCTTCCTCACGCGCCTTGTCGCCCTCTGTTCGGACAAGCTTCTGCTGACCGTCCCGCACGAGCCATGGTTCCGGCTCGCCAATCTCGCGCGCGGGCGCGACATCACGCGCCTCGGGAACCATCCGGAACACGTCAATCACTGGGACCCGCAGAGCTTCGCCGGGTTTGTCGATGCGCATGCCGCAGTCGAGCGATGCTGGACCGCGTTTCCGTTCGTCCTTCTTCTTGCGCGGCCGCGATGATGAGGGGGGAAGCCGGATCGACGCTCGCCGCTGCGCCGCCATTCGCTGCGGACGCAACACATTCCGACGGCCTTACAATCGATGCGCTCGCAGTCGCGGCGGTGCTGGCGCTCGCGTTTTGCGCGCTCTTCGCGCTCTATCCGCTCGGCGTCGCCGGCGACTATATCAATCACCTCGCGCGCGTTCATATCGAAGCCTCGATCGCGGAATCGGGCGCCCTCGCGCGTTACTACCAGGTACGGCCGGGCCTAATCCCGGATCTCTACATGGACGCTGTCGCGCCGCTGCTCGCGCCGCTCCTCGGCGTCGTCGGCGCCGGCGCCGCCGCTTCGGCGATCGCCCTGATCCTGGGGCCGCTTGCCGGTTTCGCACTTTCGCGTCAACTTCACGGAGCCGCCGGGGGATGGTTGCCGGCGATCGGCTTCGCCGGCGTCTTTTCGCTGAATTTCGAGTTCGGCTTCATCAATTTCATCGCCGCGTCGGGCCTGTCGTTATTCGCCTTCGCCGCGTGGATTGGATCGGCGCCGGGCTTTCGCCGCGCCCTCATCTTCGCCCCCGTCTCGCTCGTCCTCCTCGGCGCGCACGCGCTAGGCTTTCTGTTCTTCGGCTTCCTGGTGCTGACTTGGGAATGCGCAAGCGCTGCATTCGGACCGCGGGAAGCGCGCGCGCCCGCAATGCGGCGCCTATTCCTTATCGACTCTATGGCGTTCCTGCCGGCGCTCATTCTCCTCGTGTTCGCGCTGGCGAGCGAGGGCGGCGGATTGCGCGCGGTCGATGCGCCTACGGATTTTCTCGCCTCGCGCGGCGCCGTCATCTTGTCGATGTTCCGCTATTACGGCGACGCGTCCGCCGTCGTGACGGCGTTCGTCTCGCTCGCCGCCTTGGTCGCGGGGTTCGGCGTTGCGCTCAAGGCCCGCGCGTTCGTTATCGACCGCCGGATGGCGTGCGTCTGCGCCAGCGTAATTGCGCTGATGATGGCGACGCCCGAGCATGTCGCGGGGATCTGGGGCCTGCATTTCCGTTTTGGGCCGGCGCTCCTGGTTCTGCTCGCCGCGTCTGTCCGGTTCGCGCCGCAGGCGCTGCGGGCGCGTGCGATCTTCGCCCCGCTTCTTGCTGCGGTCCTTGTTCTCCAGGTGCAGCATGGCGCTCAGAAAATGGCGGCGGCGGACGCGTTGCACGACCAGCTGCGGGCCGATCTCGCCCTCCTGCCGGAAGGCGCGCGGCTCTTGCAGGCGTTTGAGCCGGGCGTCAGCCTGCGCCTCGCCCAACACGCCGGCGCGCTGGCGGTGATGGAAGCGGACGCCTATGTCCCGACCTTGTTCACCAACACCTCGCCCGTCAGTGTCAGGCCCGAATGGCGCGCCCGCCATCTCCCGGCCGGGCGTCGGCCCGATCTTGCGGCGCTTGCAGGGGCCGCCGATGCGCCGGCGCCGAGGGCGGCGAATGGCCTGTGGGCCGAGAATTATTACGACGCCTGGCCGTCCGCCTTC
>CAZNXR010000285.1:0-3803 GCA_964576815.1 uncultured Caulobacterales bacterium
CACATCCCGGAGTTCCTTCGCACGCCGGATGCCGACGCGCTTCACCACGCGCTTTCAAGTCTTCCGCGCTGGAACACCGTCACCAGGTCCGGCGACCGTCATCTGGATCTCGACGCCGCCGGGCTTAGCCAACTAGCCCCTGACGACCAAATTCGCTTCGAGCACGCCGTGCACGACGGGGCGCGCCGCGGATTTCAGTATTTGTTCGACAATTATCCGATCGCCGACGCCTATTACGCCGGCACGATCGTCAGCGACGAACTGGCCCGCTTCTTCGAATTCCTCAACAGCCCCGAAACCCTCGCCTTCGCCCGGGAAGTCACCGGCCTTTCGGAGATAAAATTCGCGGACGCGCAGGCGACCCGCTACCGCCCCGGCTGCTTCCTGACCGAACATGACGACGCCGTTGACGGAAAGAATCGATGCGCCGCCTTCGTCCTTAACCTCACACGCGACTGGCGCGCCGATTGGGGCGGTCTCTTGATGTTCATCGGCGAAGACGGCCACGTCGAACAAGCTTACACGCCGAAGTTCAACGCCCTCAACATTTTCACGGTTCCCCAGCGCCACAGCGTCAGCGTCATTGCGCCGTTCGCACCGGCTGTCAGGCTTTCCGTCACGGGATGGTTCAGGTCGGGCGAAGACCCGCTCAGAAAAAATTGCCGGTAGAGCTGACCGATGTCCGACTTCGCGCCAATTTTTGTCGGCGGCGCGCCCCGTTCCGGAACGACGCTCGTTCGGGCGATTCTGAATTCGCATCCTGATATCGCTTGCGGACCTGAGCTGCGGGCGTTTCCCGCCCTTGCCCGGCTCTATCGGGAGACCGATGCGGCAATGGCGGCGACGTTTGAAGCGCATTACCATTTCAAGGCTGCCGATCTGCGAGTCTCGTTCCGCGATCTCCTGGGCTCTTTCCTGCGGCCCTATCATGACCGCAGCGGTAAGCGCTTCGTTGCAGAAAAGACGCCGGCGAACGCACTTTATTTCAGGGAGCTGCATCAGCTGTTTCCGGATAGCCGGTTCGTCCATGTCGTGCGCGATCCGCGCGATGTCGTCGCCTCGCTGGTGAAGATGGATTGGCGAGATGAGAAAAACGGCGCACGCCTTCCTATCACTGCGAGCATCGCCGGCGCCGCGCAAGGATGGCGCGATCATGTCATCGCCGCCAGCGGGGCGCGCGCGGCGGGGGCGCCGGTTCTTGATATTCGTTATGAAGACGTTCTCTCGGCCCCGGCGCGGACGTTCGAGAGGCTTTTCCGGTTTCTCGGAGCCGCGCCGTCCGATGCGCCGTCATCGCATCATCTGACGTTCAGCGTCACTGAAGGCGAGAACGAGACGAGCGCCGACGCCGTCTCGCGTCCGCTTAACGACAAGGCCGTCGGGCGATGGCGCCGGGAGTTTTCGAAGGCGCAAGTCCGCGAAATCGAGGCGGCAGTCGGATCGCTGCCCGAGGAATACGGCTATCCGGCCTCGGTTGAAGCGTGACGCGGCCGATCTTCATCGGCGGCGCGCCGCGTTCGGGCGTGACGCTGCTTCGCCTCTTGCTGGACGCCCATCCGTCGATCACTTGCGGTCCCGACACAGGCCATATCGCGCTGACCATGACGGCGGCGAGCTTCGAGGAAGCTCTAGGCAGGCTTCACCGCGATCATTTCTTCCTGGCGCCGGAGGCAGTGCGAGCGAATTTCGCGCATGCCGTTTCGGCGCCGATGAAAAAGCGGGCGGCGGCGCTCGGCAAGCGGCGCTGGGCGGACAAGACCATGTTCAACATTCTCGTTTTCGGCCAGCTCGCGCAGCTCTTTCCGACGGCGCAGTTCATTCACGTCGTGCGCGACGGCCGCGACCTTGCCGCGTCGCTTCTCGAGCGGGCGTGGCGTTCGCCGGCCGGCGCGCTTTTCGATCAATGCGCCAGCGTCGCCGGCGCATCGCGCTATTGGGCGTCGATCGTTTCGCTGGGGCTGCAGGCGGAAGAGCTCCCTTCGCTTACAGGACGCGTGATGCGTCTCCGATATGAAGACCTCGCGGCACGCCCGGAGAAAACGCTACGCGCTGTCTGCGGCTTTCTCGGAGAGGACTTCGATCCGGACATCCTGACGCTTGAAAGGCGCCAGCCCGCGCTCGCCGGATTGGAGATCGAAACCGCAGACCGGCTCCGCCGGCCGGTCAATGCGGAGGCGGTCGGGCGCTGGCGACGCGACCTGCGGGCTGAGGATGCGGCGGCGATCCGCAGGGCCTATGCGCCGATCTTCGCGAAAATCGGCTATACGCTCGATTAGAGCGCAGTTTTTCGCACTCCCGATCGGTGCTAGGCTTTCGGAATGACGAGATCCCCAACAGATTACCTCGACTTCGCCGGCAAGGCCGTGATCGTCACCGGCGCTGCTGCAGGCATCGGCGAGGCCTGCGCGCGCGCCTTCGCGGCGGCCGGGGCGGGCGTCGTACTTGCCGACGTCAATGAAGAGCGAAACCGCGGCGCTGCAGATCTCATCGCAATAGACTACGGCGTGCACGCAGTTCCCGTTTCCGCCAATGTCGCCAATGACGCAGACTGCGAGTCAGTTGTGTTAAGGGCGCTTGACGCATTTGGGCGCATCGACGTCCTCGTCAACAATGCCGGCGTGACGGCGCCCGGCACGATCCTCGATCTCGCGCCGTCGGAATGGGATCGGGTGATGGACGTCAACCTGCGGTCCTATTTCGTGCTGACGCAGATCGCCGCGCGCGCGATGATCGACCGCGGCGTTCGCGGTTCGATCGTCAACATGTCGTCGATCAATTCCGACCTCGCGATCGCCAATCAGGTCGCTTACACCGCCTCGAAAGGCGGCGTTCGCCAGTTGACGCGCGCGGCGGCGCTCGGCCTCGCGCCCTACGGCATCAGGGTCAACGCCATCGGCCCCGGCTCCATCATGACGGACCTCCTGCGCTCGGTGATGGAAGACGAAGCCGGGCGTCAGAAGATCCTGTCCCGCACGCCTGCAGGCCGCGTCGGCGACCCGGCGGAGATCGCCGCCGTCGCGCTGTTCCTCGCGAGCGACATGGCGAGCTACATCACCGGCCAGACGATCTTCGCGGACGGCGGCCGCTCGGCGCTCAACTACACCGTGCCGGTCGAATGAGCGCCGCCACGTCGGGGAAAAAGGCGGCGCGCATCGCCGTCGATATCGGCGGCACCTTCACCGACATCGCAATCGAAAAACCGGACGGCGCCCGCGTCACGGCGAAAGTGCTGACGACGCCGCAGGCCCCGGAGAAGGCCGTGATCGACGGCGTTCTGGCGGCGCTCGCGAGGGCTTCGCTCGCGCCGGTCGATGTCGGGCTCATTATTCACGGCACGACGCTGGCGACGAACGCGCTCATTGAGAAACGCGGCGCGGTCACGGCCCTCATCACGACCGAGGGCCATCGCGACGCCCTCGAAATGGCGTACGAACATCGCTTCGAACAATATGACGTGATGATCGACCGGCCGCCGCCGCTCGTGCCGCGCTGGCTGCGCCTTCCGGTCCGTGAACGGATGAACGCCCAAGGCGAGCCCATCCTCCCGATCGACGAGGTTTCCGTCGCCGCTGTCGTTCCGGCGCTTGAGCGCGAGGGCGTTGAAAGCCTCGCTGTCGGCTTGCTCCACTCCTACGCAAACCCCGCGCATGAGCGGCGCGTTGCGGAGATCGTCTCGCGCGCGCTGCCGGGACTCTCAATTTCCCTCTCCTGCGACGTTGCGCCGGAAATCCGCGAGTATGAGCGGCAAACGACGACTGTCGCCAACGCCTATGTTCGCCCGCTAATGGAGCGTTACCTGCGCG
>CAZNXR010000286.1:0-3785 GCA_964576815.1 uncultured Caulobacterales bacterium
GGGCGATTCCTATCAATCGCCCAAAGCTCTAGGGGCGGGACTTTACGGCGAATTTACCCTGACCTGCGACAACCGGCGCTGTTCCTTAAGTTGCGTCAGGGGCCCGAGGGGTGAAGCGAGTTACTCATTGCCGCGCATGCGGATCGTCAGCCTTAACGCCTGCCTTCGAACTTGAAGGCGCGATGAACGGCGCTGGGCGCAAGGGCCTTCTCGTCCGCGCCAAGAAAGATGCGGTTGAGTTCGTCCTGTGCGATCCGACGCGCGACGTTCACGCCTGCGGCCTTCTCCAGAATGCGCACGCCGGCGACGGACCGGTGACGCGCACGGCGCCGTCCGGCGTCTTCCGCGTCACGCGTTCATCCTTGCGCGCGCTTGCGACCGAAGGGCTTGAGCTCATATCGGGCCGCGACTGCGCCGCGCTCGATATCGGCTGTTCTGACGGCACGCTTTTGTCTTTCTACCCGCGCTGGGTCGATCGCTACGGCGTCGACCTGTCGGATGACGTCGACGACATCGGCGCCTGGACCTGGTCGGCGAAGACGCGGTTTCCAGGGCCCGAAATCGACCGCGCCTTTGCGGGCAAGAAGTTCGATCTGATCACCGCCGCCTCGACCCTTGAAGAAGTCGATGAGCCGCGCGCGTTCCTCGCCCGCGTGAAATCGCTGCTCACGCCGGACGGCGTTTTCTGCCTCGAAACGCTTTATGCGCCGATGGCGCTGACCCATACCGCGGCGGACACGCTCGCGAGCGGCGTCAGCGCCGTCTATTCGCTGACGGTGCTGGAGCGGCTCTTGCGCGACTGCGACCTCAAGGTTTTTCGCGGGGCGCTGACGGAAAAGGACGGCGGGTCGATCCGCCTGTTCATCACGCATGCGGAATCGCCCGAATATGATTTCGATCCGTGGTATGAACGTCTCGCGCAATTGTGGGACGAGGAGAACGCGATCGGCCTGCGCTCGATCCAGCCATATCAAGCGTTCGCGGCGCGCGCCGCCGAAATCCGGACCGTTTTTGCAGATCACATCGCCGACTGCTCGAAGCGCGGCCAGACCGTCCATCTGTTCGGGACCGATGCAGGCGCTGCGATGCTCTATGACTGGGCGGGCGCCAAGGCCGACGTGATCGAAGCGGCGGTGGCGGCGACCGAATTTGAGGACGGCGCGCGCCTCGCCGCCGGCGGCCCGTCGATCATCTCGGAGCAGGAATCGCGCGCGGTCAATCCGGACTACCTGATTGCGCCCTCGGCGTTGAAGCGCGAGATCCTTGAACGCTGGCGAGACTATATCCTGCAGGGCGGCAAAGCGCTGTTCGTCACGCCCGGCGTTCATGTCGTCAACGCCGCCAATTACGCCGTGGAATTTGGAAAATCGCTCGCCGGCGCCGAGGGCGGCGGCGGCGCGGACTCGCTGCGGTCGATCCTGAAAGCGGCGGGGGGCCTGCGCGTCGTCGGCGGCAAGGACGCGAAAAAGGCCGCTTCCGCCTGATTCACCGTGTACTGATGAACCGCCGGGTCGTCCCTTCCAGAACGACGGCCGTCAGCACGTCGGACCACACAGCGCCCGTATCGACGGCGATCCGCCAGCCATGGTCCTGCGGCCTCTTCACAGGATGGTGGCCGTGCACGACGACTTCGCGCAGGCGCTGCTCCGGCGCGGCGTTATGGAATTCGCCGCGTATCCACAGGCAGTCTGATTCCTTCTGGTCTGGGAGGGGAACGCCGGGGCGAAAGCCGGCGTGCACGAAGACGTAATCGCCCAGCGTCCGCCAAACTTCCAGCGCGTTCAGAAAGTCGAGATGGCGCCCCGGAATTTTGTCGGCCAGCGCAGCGGCGAGACTGGCCGGCGGCTTGCTCCAGATGTCGGCGACGCCGTAACTCTCCAGCGTCTTGTCGCCGCCCCAATGGAGCCATTCTTCATTCCGGTCCGGCGCCGCGAGAAAATCGAGAATCGCCTCCTCGTGGTTCCCCTTGAGGAAAATCGCGCCCGGCTCGTTCTCGCGGATCGTCAGCAGCCTCTCGATGACCGCCTTCGAATCGGCGCCGCGATCGACATAGTCGCCGAGGAAGATCAGACGGCGATTCGTGTGTCCGGCGTCAGCGTTAATCATCCCGAGAAGCGTGTCGAGCAGGCCCGCGCAGCCGTGAATGTCGCCGACGGCGTAAAGCCGCTCGCCCTCCGGCGCGGCGGCCGGCGCAGGCTTTCCCTTGAAAACTTTTCCGATCATCGGCTCAACAGCGGGTCCAAGTTCCTATAAGATAGGAACGATTTATGATTATTGCCCATAGTTCCGGAAGGCGAGGCGGCGGCGGCCGCGAGATTTCGTCGATGACGGCGATTTGCGCATGACCGTACTGGTGACCGGCGGCGCCGGCTATATCGGCGCGCATATGCTCCTGGCGCTGAAAGAGGCGGGGGAAAGGGTCGTCGCTCTTGACGATCTTTCCACCGGCGCGCGCTGGCTTGCGCCGGCAGGCGTCGACCTCGCCGTCGCGGACGTCGGCGACCGTGCGGTTCTGTTGCGACTCCTTCGCGAGCACGCGGTAAAGGACGTCGTTCATTTCGCCGGGTCGGCCCTGGTGCCGGAGTCGCTCCAGAAGCCGCTTCACTATTACTGGAACAACACCGCAAAGACGATTGCGCTTCTTGAGGCCTGCGTCGCCTGCGACGTCGAACGCTTCATTTTTTCATCGACCGCCGCCGTCTACGGAACGCCTGATCAATCGCCGGTCAATGAAGCATCGGCGATTCACTCGATTTCGCCATACGGCGCCTCCATGGCGATGAGCGAACGCGTTCTGGAGGACGCGGCGCGCGCCCATGGGTTTTCCTACACGACGCTGCGCTATTTCAACGTCGCCGGCGCAGACCCCAAAGGCCGCGCAGGCCAGATCGGCAAACCGACGCACCTCATCAAGGTCGCCGCCCAGATCGCCGCCGGCCTGCGCAAGGAGACGCTCCAGATTTACGGCGATGATTACCCGACGCCTGACGGAACTGCGATCCGTGACTATGTGCATGTGTCGGATCTCGCTGACGCGCATCTTGCAGCGCTCGCGCGTCTGCGGCGCGGCGGAAAATCGGAGACGCTCAACATCGGTTACGGCCGGGGCTATTCCGTGCGCGAAGTGATTGACGCCTTCGAAAGCGTCACCGGCAAGCCGATGCCTTTTGAAATCGCGCCGCGAAGGCCCGGCGATCCCGCGCAGCTGATCGCCGACACGGCGGCGATCCGCACCGAGCTTGACTGGCGGCCTCGCTATGATGAGATCGGGTTCATCGTACGCTCCGCGATCGACTGGGAGCGCAAGCTCGCCGCCGCATCCGCCGGTAAGTCCGCATGACAGCTCAACGCGGGTGGCGTGTGGCGTTTTGCGCGCTCGCCCTGTTCGTAACCTGGCAGACGCTGACGCCGAATCCCGACGACACCGAAGGCGGGATGGCGATTGCGCGCATCATCGCGGAGCTGATCTTTCGTTCGCCCGAGATGGCCGACAAGGTCGCCCACTTCATGGCCTATGCGGCGCTCGGCGCCTCGGCCGCCTTCGGCCAGATACGAATGCTGGGCCTTCGCTCGCCGGTCGTCGCAGCGATCGCCGTATACGGGATGACGCTGGAAGGCCTGCAAGGGCTCGGCGGCGTCCGGGCGCCGGAAGTCGCCGATGCGACCGCCAACGCGCTCGGCGTCATCGCCGCCTTTGCGGGCGTCGGCGTGCTTGAGCGCCTGACGATGAGGCGCGCGGCGTGAAAACCGTCATCATCATCCCGGCGCGGCTGCATTCGACCAGG
>CAZNXR010000287.1:0-3781 GCA_964576815.1 uncultured Caulobacterales bacterium
GCGATAGCAGGGCGGGGTTCAGCTCGAACGAGGGATTTTCCGTCGTCGCGCCGACAAGAATGATGAGCCCTGATTCAAGATGCGGCAGGAAGCCGTCCTGCTGCGCGCGGTTGAAACGGTGGATTTCGTCGACGAAGAGGAGCGTCCCCTTTCCCATGCGCCGGCGGTCCGACGATCTGTCAAAAACCTTACGGAGATCCGCGACGCCGGAGAAAACAGCCGACACCTGTTCGAAGTCGAGACCCGATTCCTGCGCGATCAGGCGCGCGATCGTCGTTTTGCCGACGCCCGGCGGTCCCCACAGGATGATTGAGGAAAATCGCCTGCGATCGAGCATGCGCCGCAGCGGCGCGCCGGGCGCGAGGAGATGATCCTGCCCGGCGACCTCGGCGAGGGATTGGGGCCGCAGCCTGTCCGCCAGCGGCCGGGGCGCCGCGCTGGCAAACCCGGCCGCCTCGAACAGGTCTGACATTGAACGGCCTAGCGTCCGATCCGCCAGACGACCGTGCGGTCGCCGCGATCGACTTCTATCTCCCACGCGGTCGCAGGCTTGGCGATCTCGCGTTGCACCTCGGCGACTGACGACACCCGGACCCGATTGACCGACAGGATCCGGAACCCGCGACGCAGGCGCGAGCGCCAGGCGTAGGACCCCTGGGCGACGTCCGTGACGACGACGCCGCCAAGCAGCGGGTTGACGCCGATCTCCTCCGCGTAGCGCGGCGACAAATTGGCGAGCGTGACGCCGTTGAACGGATGCTGCCCCGATAGCGTGCGTTCGTCTTTCGCCGGCATGTCAGGCGGCAGCGCGAACACCATCTCCGCAGAGAGGCGCTGTCCGTCGCGAAGATAGACGATGCGCGCCTTTTCGCCGGGATTTTGCACGCCGACGCGGTAGCGCAGCGTCTCCGCGTCGAAAACCGGCTGGCCGCCGATCTCGACGACGACATCGCCCTGACGTAGCCCCGCTTTAGCGAGCGGCCCGGCCGGGTGAATGTCGCCGACGATCGCGCCGATAGGCCGGTCGAGCTTCAGCGCGCGCGCAATGTCGGCCGTGACGGTCTCCGTCGTAGCGCCGATCCAGGGACGGGCGAGGCCGCCGCCGCGTGTCGCTGAGGCGATAACCTGTTGGACGAGGCGCGCGGGGATCGCAAAGCCGATGCCGTTAGACCCGCCTGACCGCGAGTAAATCGCCGTGTTGACGCCGAGGAGCTTACCTTCGGTGTCGATGAGCGCGCCGCCGGAATTGCCGGGATTGATGGCGGCGTCCGTCTGGATGAAAAACTGATAATCGGAAATAGATACGGCCGTGCGCGCCAGCGCCGAGATAATGCCGTTCGTCACCGTCTGGCCGACGCCGAAGGGATTGCCGATCGCCAGGACGATGTCGCCGACCTCGGCCGCATCTGAATTGGCGAACTCGAGAAAGGGCAGCGGCTCCCCCGCTGCGATGCGCAGGACGGCGAGGTCCGACTGCGGGTCGGTCAGCAGCACTTTTGCGGTGAACTCGCGCCGGTCGGAAAGGACGACCTTGATCTCCGTCATCCCTTCGATGACGTGGTTGTTGGTGACGATGACCCCGTCGCGGCTGGTGATGACTCCCGAACCCAGAGAATTCTGCTTCTGCGGCCCAACGCCGAAGAAGCGGTCGAAGAAGGGATCGCCGGTCGAGCGGGAAACGACACGGCTTGTATAAATATTGACGACAGCGGGGGCGGCTTGCTCGACGATCGGCGCGAAGGAGAGTTTCACTTCCGCCGCGTCGCCGGGCACGCGCCGCGGCGCGGGCTTCAAGGCGTCACCCTTCATCTCAGGGGCCTGTGCGCGGAGAGGCTGCGGCGTCGGCTGGGCCGCGGCGGCGGTGGCGATCAAGGCGGCAAGTGTGACTGTCAGCAAACGCATGAAGCAAACCCTGGCGATGGCGGCGTGGAGATGTCAGGACAGGTCGTCGAACTTTGCGGCATTTTAGCGTCAGGAACCGCTGTAACCAAACCCCCGGCCGCAGACCGGCGGCGCCTTATCGTACAGCCTCCAGATGGATCGTCACGCCGACAGCGTAACCGACCCATTTGTCAGTTGCGAAATCCTCCCCCTGCCCCACGCCGAAATCCGACCGGTTGAGGGCGACCGACGCGTCCGCAACGGCGCGGCTCTCATCAATTGTCAGCCTGAAGGGCAGCGTCAGGTCCCGTTCGACCCCGCGCACCGATAGTGTGCCCGTCGCCTCATAGGCGTTCGCGGCTGTCTCGACGATAATGTCCGATTGAAAGCGCGCGGTCGGAAACGCGGTTGAGGAAAACCAGTCGGCGCCCGGCAGCGCCGCGTCACGCTGGCGGTCGCCGGTCCTGGCGGTTGCGGTGTCGATGAGCGCCTCGATGCGGGCCTCGCCGAGGTTTTCAGGATCGAGCAGAATGGTCGCGTCAAATCGCTCGAACGCGCCGGCGAACTCCTTGCCGTTCTGTGTTCCCGTGAAAGCGATGCGGCTCGCGGACTTGTCGAGGCGCCATGCGCCCTCGACCGCCGGGGCGGACAGCTCTGTCGCAGGCGCCGACGCATCGCCGCAGGAAGCGAGCGCTGCAAACAGCGCAATCAAAGGCAAGGTCAGGCGCATTGCTATTTCTTCGGCATGAAGGGAAGCATCGACTCAAGGACGCCGTCGCCGTCCATCAGCCAGTGTTTCATCGCCGCGCCGATATGGAGAACGATCATGCCGATCATTACTTTCGCCCCAAATTCGTGCATGTCGCCAATCGTGCCGGCTAGCGCGCGCCTATCCGCGACCCCCTCAAAGAACGGCAGATGAGGCCAGGGCACGACGCCGAAGAGATAGGTCTTCACGGTGTCGGCAAGCGGCGACGCTGACACCATCGCCCATCCGCCAAGCGGCAGGCCGATCAACAGCGCGTAAAACCCCCAATGCAGGACACGCGCGCTGGTCTTTTGCCATTGAGGCATCGCCGACGGCAGCGCCGGGGCCGGATGCGTCAGCCGCCAGCCAAGACGCGCGAGCGTAAGGAGGAGAATGGTGATGCCGAACGACTTGTGAAGCTGGATAAGCTGGAACCGTTCCGCATTTGCGCTGTCAGGCAATCCCTCCATGTAGAGGCCGCCGGCGATCTGGCCGATCGCCAAGGTCGCGATCAGCCAATGAAGGCCGATCGCCACCGACGTGTAGTGCGCGCGGTCAGGTGATATCGCCGCCGCCGTCATTGCACCGGCGCCGGTTCTTTCGGGAGAACGAACTCGGCTTCGACAATGATTTCGACATCGTCGCCGACGAACGGCGTGTATTTATCAACGCCGAGATCCGACCGCTTGACCGACGTCTTGCCGGAAAAGCCGAGCTTGTAGCCCTTCGCAAAGTCGTCGTCCGCGGCGCGATTGATCTTCACGTCGAGCGTCGCCGGCTTCGTGACGCCCTTGACGGTGAGGTCGCCGGCGACCTTTGCGGTGGCGGGCCCGTCGACTGTCACGCTGGTGCTGTTGAATGTGATCTGCGGATGGTTGGCGACATCGAAGAAGTCAGGGCTCTTCAAATGCTCGTCGAACTTGTCGACGCCGGAATCGATCGAAGCGGCGTCAATGACGACCGCGATCGAGGATTGGCTGGGGTCGGCCGGGTTCCAGTTGAGATCGCCGGTCCACGAACGCCAGCGCAGCCATGGCCGCGAATATCCCTGGTGGTCGTAGCTGAAGGTGATGTAGGCGTGGCCGGCATCGGACTTGTAGACGCCGGGCGCGGTCGCCGACACGTCGAACGGCGCCTCAGCCGATGCGGCGG
>CAZNXR010000288.1:0-3774 GCA_964576815.1 uncultured Caulobacterales bacterium
TTGCTGCCATTGAGGTCCAATGACGCGCGACACGCTGTTCCTTCTGCCGCCGGGCTTCATGGACAATGGGCGGCGCGAGTTCTGTCCGGAATGCGCCGAGCTCTGGGGGTATCTCGGCTATTACCCGGCGATCCGCGAGACGCTCGACATTCGCTATGAGGAGATCGCGCATCCGCGCGCAGGGCTTGTCGCGCTGCTGGGGGAGGGGCGATGGAACTGCCCGACGCTCGTCCTCTCGGCTGATGCTCCGCACCAGGACTTTCCCGAAATCGGTCATGCGAACGGCAGCGCCTATCTCGGCAGCGCGCGGGCGATCGCACGCTATTATGCGCGCCGGTTCGGAACGCCGGTTCCGCGCGGGAGCTGATCGCCCCGTATTCTATTCTTCGCCGAGCTTGGCCGCCCGGTCCCACGCGCGTTCCTTGCGCCGGTATTTCGGCGCGCTCGCCGGCGAAAGATCAACATCGGCGACGGGCGTCAGCGCCGGCGCTGATTTCTCGCGCGCGCGGTAGCGCTGCGTCTCGGCTCCTTGCGCATAGCGCTGCGCCCGGACCTTTTTCGGCTTCTCGGCCGCCTGCACGGCGAGCAGGCCGTGCGCGCCGTCCGACTGCTTCATCTCGTTTTCGACATACCAGAAGCCGACGACGACGAAGACGGAGAGCGCGATGATGAAGGCGGCGGTGTCCATGGGGATGCCTTGTTAACGGACCCGGCGCTGCAAGTCGCGTGCAATCGGCGAAAAGCGCCGACCCTTCATTAACCAAATGGCGCCCTGCGCCGGCCTAGAACGCGGCTGATGGGTTTCTACGCCGCCTCCGCTTCGCGCTGGCCGGCCGTCCTTGCGAAGGGCGGCTGGTGGCTGGCGTTTACGCTTTATGTAGCGCTCGCCGCGGCGACGGCGGTCATTCTGCCGCCGGCGGCGGTCCTCTTCCTTTTGCCCCCGATCGTCGTCTTGTGGGTGAAGGCGCCGGCGGCGCGCGCCGTCCCGCGCGCGCTTGCCTTCAGCCTTATCCTCATCGCGACTGTCCTGCTCGCTGTCTGGCCTGTCTACATATTCGTGAAGCTCGGGCCGATGCCGATCCTCACCCCGCCGCGCCTCGTTCTCTACGCGGTGAGCGCGATGTGGCTCTACGACATGGCCGTGTCGCGCTATCGGCGCGCGCAGTTCCTGCTGGCGGTAAAGCGCAGCCGCTGGATCGCATGGTCCGTCTTCGGATTATTCGCGCTGGGGCTCCTCAGCCTGCCGCTCGCCGAGGGGCGCGCGCTCGCCGTCCCTGAGTTCTTCCGCCAGACGATGATCTGGCTTCTCCCCTTCTGCGCGGTGCTCACCTATTGCCGGCGCGCGCGGGATTTCGAGCGCCTCGTCAAAGCGTTCGTCCTCGGCGGGGTCATTGTCGCCGGCATCGCGATCGTCGAGGCCGGGACACAGCAATTGATGGCGATCGTTCTCTCCCCGCTCATCCAGGGCGACGCGGTCTGGCTGCAGAACGTGCAGGAACAGAAAATCCGCGACGGCTTCTTCCGCGCGCAAGCCTCGCATACCCACCCCCTGTCGCTCGGCGAGCATATGGCGTTCGTCGCGCCCTTCGCGCTCGCGCTTGCGGCGCGCGCTGAGGACCCGCGCGTGCGCTGGATCTGGGGGGCGGCCTTCGCGCTCATCCTTCTCGGGGCCGTCGCCACCAACTCGCGCGGCGCCGCGCTCGGCATGACGATCGCGCTCGGCTTCATGGCGACCGTCTTCGCCGTGCGGTTTTTCCGCAAGGCGCGCGCGGCGCGCTTCCGCCCCGTCATCGGTCTTGCAACCGCCCTGATGCTGCTTTCATCGCCGGTCATCGCCGTCGGAACCTATGCGATGATCAGCGGCAAGGGCGGCGTGTCGGCGTCGAACTCGACGCAGTCGCGGCTCGACCAGATGGAGCAGGCGTGGCCGAAGATCCTGAAGCGCCCGGTGCTCGGCTATGGAACCGGCCGGTCCTCACGCATTCTCGGCTTCTGGGGCCAGACGCTGACGATCGACAATTACTACCTGACGCTCGCGCTCGACTTCGGGTTTCCGGGGCCGCTCGCCTTCATCGCGATGCTTATCGCCTTCGGCCTCGCGGGCCTGAGGCGCGCCGCAGCGTCGGCGCCGGCGATGACGGCGATCTATCTCGCCTGCGCGGCGTCGGCGGCGTCGATCCTCATCGGCCGCACCATCACGTCGCAGACCGGCAATCTCGCGATGATCTTTGTGCTGATCGCCGCGTTCGCCGGCGCGCAGGCGGCGAAAAATGCGCGCCGGCGGGCGGGCGGCTAACGTAAGTCGGCGACGCGGTCGCGCACCGACCGGTCATGCAGCGCGGTCAGCGACGGACTCGACGCGCCGGAAACGAAATCGCCCAAGAGATCGGCCGCGCACGCTTCATCGGCCCTGCGCGCCCAGATCGGCCGGCGCCCGTTGGTGGTGCAGGCCGCTTCCGCGCGTTCGGCCATGCGCTCATAGAGCGCTTCAAGGTCGCCGAGCTCGGAAGCATGAAAAGCGAATTTGACCTCGGCGGCGCCGGCGGCGGTTGCAAAGCTCGCAACGGCGGCGGCGATGAAGAGGGTGAAAGGCGAATGAAGGGCAAGCGTCTTCATGGCTGTTCTCCACGAGTCTTTTGACGCCCTCTGATCCAGCCATTCCGTGCCGAAGCGATTTGCGCCGCGGCGCGGATCAGCCGATGAAGGGGATCATCGCCTGCAGATCATCCGTTGGCGATTCAATCTGCCTTGCGTGGAGCGCTGCTCGTCCCGTTCGCGCACGCTTCGTCGCAAAAATTGAGGAACATCGCCTGATGAGCGTCAAAGGAAAGTGGGCGCTGGTAAGCGGCGCCTCGGCCGGCATCGGCGAAGCGTTTGCAGCGGCCCTCGCCGCCCGCGGCGCGAACGTCATTCTGACCGCGCGGCGCGCCGATCGCCTCGACGCGCTGGCGGCGGCGCTGCGTTCCGCGCACGACGTCGAAACGCTCGTCATCGCCGCCGATCTCGCGCAGGCGGACGCGCCGCAGAAAATCGCCGCGGCGATCGCCGCCGCGGGCAAGCAGGTCGATATCCTCGTCAACAATGCAGGGTACGGTCAGCCCGGCCATTTCGAGGAAGTCCCCTGGGCGACGCATCGTGACTTCATCGAGCTGATGATGACATCTTATGCCCATCTTGTTCATCTGTTCCTGCCGGGCATGCAGGCGCGCGGCTACGGGCGCATCATCAACGTCGCCTCGGTCGCAGGCCTCGTGCCGGGCGCGGCGGGCCACACGCTTTACGGCGCAGTGAAGGCGTTCCTCGTCAGCTTCTCGCAGTCGCTCGCGGCGGAAAATATCGACAGGGGCGTCAATGTCTCGGCGCTCTGTCCCGGGTTCACCTTTTCGGAGTTTCACGACGTCAACAACACGCGCAGCCTCGTCTCGGCGCTGCCGCGCTACATGTTCATGGAAGCGCGGCCCGTCGTAGAACAGGCGCTGGGCGCCGTCGACCGCGGCCATGTCGTGTTCGTTCCAGGGCTCTGGAACAAATTCGTCGTGTGGCTGATGAAGGCGCTGCCCCGCCCATGGGGCGCCGCGATGGTGCTGAGGCAATCGCAGAAGTTCAGGCTAAGGGTGGAGGATTAGGTTCCGGACCTATCAACATTGGCAAGCAAGATGGTGTGCCGAACGGCAGTTTCTCGCCGATTCCTGTCATTTGGTTTGAAGTTCCCAGCGGCTAAGTTCAACTGTCCTTTTGATAGGGTTCGATCCGCAGGAGAAATGGATGATGAAA
>CAZNXR010000289.1:0-1704 GCA_964576815.1 uncultured Caulobacterales bacterium
CGGCGAGCGCGAACAGCAGGACAAGCGCGGCGGCATGTCCCCAAAATCCCGCAAACCGCCAGAGGTCGAAAAGCCCGAGGGCTAGTACAAGCACGATCGGCGCGCCGGCGAGCACGAAAGCCGGGGCTGTGCGCTCGGCGATCAGCGCGCCCTTGGCGAACAGGATCGCGCGCGCGCCGGCGCCGGCGCGGACTTCTCCGGTCTCTGCTTCATCCTGCGCCAATTCCGTCGTCATGGTTTTTGCAGATTAACGCCCAGACCGCGCCCAGTCGACCGGCGTCGCGGGCGCCTCGCCTGCCAAACGCCGCCTTTTGTCGAGAATTGGGTCACAACAAAGTTAACGGTGTTCCGATTGGTTTTCCTCCTCCGAACAAAACCGCGCGACAGAAACCTTGGGGTTCAGGCCGCCGAAGCGCGCGCCGTCAGACTTAACGGCGTCGTCGCGCTCGCAGCTGTGTTCGTCTACAATATCGTGGGCGTGCTCGACATCGTCTCGACGATCGCCGCGATCGAACTGGGGCGCGCGGAAGAAGCCAACCCGCTAATGCGCGCGATCATGGATCACCACGGCGCCGGATGGATCGGCGCAAAGCTGTTCCTGCAGCTCGTCATCTCCGGCATGGTGCTGTGGTTCCCGCACCGTATCGTCATCGGCGCATTCGCCCTGGCGGTGACGATCAACGGCCTCATCGTGGCGAACAATTTCCTGATCGCTTTTGGGACCTAGCATCAGCTGAGGCCTCAAGCTTGCCCTCCCCTTAGCGCCGCGCTGACCGTGCGCGCTGCATCGGCGATTGCGTCTTCTGCGATCGAAGAGAAATTGCAGAACGACATGAAGCCGTGAATTTGGTCAGGATAATCGACATAGCGACAGGGAACGCCCGCTCTTTGCAACGCTTCAGCATAGTCACGCCCTTCGTCGAGCAAGGGATCGAAGCCCGCCGTGATGACCAGCGCGGGCGCGAGGTTTTCCGGCACGGGGTGGAGCAGCGGCGAAATGCGCGGATCGGTGCGATCGACGCCCCTCGGGAGGTAATGACCGTCGAACCAGTCCATGCTCTCCTTCGTCAGGAAATATCCTTCCGCGAATTTTTCGCGTGACGGCGTCGGGCGGACCGACTGCGTCACCGGGTAGATGAGCAATTGGTGTTTCAGCGCGGGGCCGCCTTCGGCCGCTGCGCGGCGCGCCGTCACGATCGACAGATTGGCGCCCGCCGAATCCCCGCCGACCCCAACGCGCGCAGCGTCTACGCCGAGTTCGTCGGCGCGCGCGATGATGTCGGTGAGCGAAGCCCAGGCGTCATCGACGGCGGCGGGGAACGGCGCTTCGGGCGCCAGTCGGTATTCGACAGAGATGACTTGAAAATCGCCCGCCTTCGCGAGTCTCCGGCAAAGCTGGTCGTGGCTGTCGAGATCGCCGAAAGTGAACCCGCCGCCGTGATAGTAAACGACGGTCGGGCGCGCGGGCGCCGGCGCATAGTCATAGGCGCGCGCGCGGATAGGCCCTTCAGCGCCCGCCACCGTGAAATTCCGATAGTGCGAGGGCTCCGGCCAGGCGACATTCAGCATGTCGCGGCTGCGCGCGCGCATCGCCCGGAACGCCGCAGGCGTCATCTCACTAAGGGGCGGCGCCCCCAGCATGGCGATCATGTCGAGGAGAACGCGGGTCTTCGGATCGACGGCGGTCACTTCGGGTCCTTCACG